>CAMDKJ010000010.1 GCA_945900705.1 Bifidobacterium breve
GGAACCATCGGGTGCGGAGGTGCGAGCATCCCCGGTAGCAGTGGCGCCAACAGATCCTGCTTCTCGTAAATGAGGTCAGCGCGATTGTTATCCGCCAACTCAAACTCATTGGTCATGGTAAGCGCACGTGTCGGGCAAGCCTCGATGCAAAGCCCGCAAAAGATGCAGCGAAGGTAGTTGATTTGGTAAACGCGACCGTAGCGCTCCCCTGGGGAGTGACGGTCACCTTCTTGGTTATCTGCCCCTTGTACGAAAATCGCATCTGCCGGGCACGCCCACGCACATAGTTCGCAACCGATGCACTTTTCTAAGCCGTCAGCCCAGCGGTTGAGTTGATGCCTGCCGTGGTATCGCGGCTTCGGCGGGAACTTCGCAGCCTGCTCTGGATACTGCTCGGTTACCACCTTTTTGAACATGGTGGCAAACGTGACCCCAAAGCCACGAACCACCTGTGGGAGTTCAGCCATCGATGGCCTCCTGTTGAACTATTGGGGTATTCGATCGACGCGTCGTGAGAACGGCCTGCTGCCCGGGCATCGGCGGCACTGGGAAGCCACCAGCCATGGGCTCAAACGGTCGGCTCTCGATCTCCTCGCGAATAAACTTGCGGGCCGCTTCGCGGCGATCTAGGGCCCCTTGCGCAAACCACGACCCGACCAAGAGCACGGCAATTACGATTGCACCGCCAATCAGCAATTGGCGATTGCTGAACTCGATGTCATTACGCAGCACCCGGGCAGCAGCGACGATCATGATCCAAACAATGGAAGCTGGGATCAAGACTTTCCAGCCGAATTTCATGAACTGGTCGTAGCGAAGGCGCGGGAGTGTAGCGCGAAGCCAGATGAACACGAAAATGAATATCTGCACCTTGATCAACCACCAAAGCAGCGGCCACCAACCGGTATTGGCCGACTCCCAAAGCGAAATGGGCCACGGCGCCAACCACCCGCCTAAGAACAAAGTTGTTGCAAGTGCGGAAACAGTGACCATGTTGATGTACTCGGCCAAGAAGAACATCGCAAACTTCAGTGAGGAGTACTCGGTGTGGAAGCCGCCGACCAACTCACCTTCGGCTTCGGGGAGATCAAACGGTGCCCGGTTGGTCTCGCCAACCATTGAAGTTACGTAAATCAAGAATGACGGCAGCAATATCACCCCAAACCAAATCGGCTCTTGGGCCGTGATGATTTCAGATGTTGACATTGACCCCGCGTACAAGAAAACCGCCACGAAGGACATTCCCATGGCAATTTCATAGGAAATCATTTGGGCACTTGAGCGCAATCCACCAAGGAGCGGGTAAGTGGAGCCAGACGACCAACCGGCCAGCACAATCCCGTAGATGCCTATGGAGGCAATAGCGAGTATGTAAAGCACCGAGACCGGGAAGTCCGTAAGTTGAAGTGGTGTCTCAACCCCGAAAATTGACACCGTTGGGCCAAATGGGATTACCGCGAATGCTAAGAATGCGGCTGTTGCTGAAATCACGGGGGCAATCCAGTAGACGCCCAGATGGGCCGCCTTTGGAATAATTTCTTCCTTCAACCCGAGTTTGAAACCGTCCATCAAAGACTGAAGTAGGCCAAATGGGCCAACGCGGTTTGGTCCGATGCGGTTCTGCATGCGCGAAACCACTCGCCGCTCCCACCAGATGGTGAACAAGGTCAGCAGTACCAGCATGACGAAGATTGCGAGCGCCTTTAGCAGCACCAACCACCAAGGATCAATACCAAACACCCCGAATTGCGATCCGGTCATACCGCACCTCTGATGGTCACGGCCTGGCCAGCTCTCACACCGAGATCAAGGTAGAGAGCACAGCCTGGGGAATTCAGGGGCAAACACACGACACCATCGAGAACGTCACCGATCAGCAACGGCAAAGTCACCGAGCCGAGCGGACCGGTAACCGTGACATTTTCAGGTGCCCCTAGGTCAGCTACGGTCACCGCCGAGCAGGTAGCGGCAACCGCATGCGCCGTAGCTGCAAGGTACGGCTCCCCCTCCTGCATAACTCCGTTGTCAATTAGCGCCCGCCAGGTGCTAACCAGGTAAGCAGCGTCAACAACTTGGCCGGCTGTGGTATTCGGTGCTTCAGCGCGCGCACCTGTCCAGGCTCCAAGGGAACCTAACTCCTGACGAATGCCGGCAACGTCGCTGGCGCCTATTGGCGCATTCATGGCACGTGCCAACATCCCCAGAACTATCGCATCAGACATCACCAGAGCGTCTTTGAAAGTTTGCGCGAAGGGACGCGGGCGGCCTTCCCAGTTCATGAAGGTTCCGGATTTTTCGGTTACTACCGCAACCGGGAATACCACGTCGGCAAGTTCAGTAATAGCAGAGTGATGGTTCTCGAGCGATACCACAAAAGCGGCGGCTTCGATGGCAGCCCGGCCAAGTGCTTGGTCCGGCAGGTCAGCAAGTTCAACTCCGCCAGTGATTAGCGCGCCGATGCCGCCCCCGGTAACCGCACGCAACAAGGACTCCCCGGCCAACCCGGTGGTTGCCGGCAGTGACTCCACTCCCCAGCACGCGGCAACCGCACCACGTGCCTGTTCATCTGACAGTGGCCGCCCACCTGGAAGTAGGCCTGCGAAAGCGCCCGCGTCCAGTGCCCCTCGCTCCCCGGCCCTACGTGGCACCCAAGCGATGGAAGCACCCGTGGATCGGGCTAGTTCAAGTACCGCGGTTGCACCGCCTTCGATACCCGCGATGCGCTCACCAACCATGATTACCGCACCGGGTGTGCTCAGTTCAGCGCGGACCTTGGCAGGTAGATCGGTTAGCACCGATGCTTCGGCACCCGGCTTGGCCGGAATTAAAGTTCCTGCCAATTTACTTAATCCGCGCGTAACCGCCGCACCGACCGAGTAGACGCGCGTGCCCCCACCGCGTGCCGCTTTACGCAAACGCAAGAACACAATCGGCGACTCGTCCTCTGGCTCAAAGGCTATGAGAAGAACCGCCGGTGCCTTTTCGAGTGATTCGTAGGTTGTGCGCACCGCGGTACCAGCTACCGAGGAACGTAAAAACTGTGCTTCTTCGTCCGAAGACTCGCGGACGCGAAAATCAATATTGTCCGACTGCAGAACGGCTCGGGCGAACCGCGCGTATGCGTACGCATCTTCAACTGTTGAACGCCCGCCAACGAGCACCCCATGGCTTGTTGACTCTGCTAAGCCACGTGCGGCGGCATCCAGGGCCTCCGGCCAAGAAACCGGACGCAACTGACCGTTTTCACGAATTAGCGGCGTAGTGACCCGACCCTGCTCTTGATAAGTGAAAGCGAATCGACCTTTGTCGCAGTTCCACTCTTCGTTAACAGCGGGTTCATCCCACGCCAACCGGCGGGTGACCGTGCCGCGGCGATGGTCGGTGCGCAGTGAACAGCCGGATGCGCAGTGCTCACAAGTTGTAGGGACCGAGACTAGATCAAATGGTCGCGACCGGAATCGGTAGGCCGCGCTGGTCAATGCGCCGACCGGGCAAATCTGCACGGTGTTACCTGAGAAGTACGAGTCAAATGGCTGATCCGACGCGGTACCGACTTGCTGATTGGATCCGCGTTCAAGTAACTCAAGCATTGGATCACCAGCGATTTGCTCTGCGAACCTGGTACACCGGGCGCACGAAACGCAACGCTCCCGATCGAGCAGGATCTGTGCGCTGACATTTATTGGCTTGGGGAAGGTGCGCTTCTCTTCTTCAAACCGAGACTCCGGGCGACCGGCGCTCATGGCTTGGTTCTGCAGTGGGCACTCGCCACCTTTATCGCATACCGGGCAATCGAGGGGGTGATTCAACAGCAGAAACTCCATCACGCCTTCTTGTGCATCTCGCGCGATCGGGGAGGTCAACTGAGTTCGCACTTGCATCCCATCAGAAACAACTTGCGCGCATGCTGGCTGCGGTTTCGGGACACCTTCGATATCAACCAAACACATCCGGCATGCCGCTACCGGCTCAAGGAGCGGGTGATCACAAAAACGCGGAATCTCAATGCCAAGCAACTCAGCGGCGCGGATTACGAGCGTGCCTTTTGGGATTTCAATGGCGACACCGTCAACGACAACGGTCACCAACTCCACCTGCGGGGTGAGATCTGATCCGGCATCACTGGTTATGGTCATCTGGTTGCCGTTTCCGCAAAGACGTATGACGCTACCGGATTAAATTGTTCATCAGCAGACGTCGTGGTGGCTGCCTCAAACTCGGCACGGAAGAACTTAAGGGCCGCCGGGTACGGGGTCGCCGCGGCATCACCGAGAGCGCAGAAGGATCGACCGGCAATCTGCGAGCAAAGGTTCACCAAGGTGTCGACTTCAGCGGGCGAGCCATGGCCGTGCTCGAACTTCTCGAGCACCCCGGTAATCCAGTAGGTACCTTCGCGGCACGGAGTGCATTTACCGCAGGACTCATGCTTGTAGAACTCAAGCCACCTAGTCACTGCCTTGACGACACTGACCGTATTGTCGAACAGCATCGGAGTTCCGGTGCCAAGCATCGTGCCAGCCGCAGCCATATCTTCGTAGGTCAGCGGAAGGTCAAGGTGCTCAGCAGTCAACATTGGTACCGAAGAGCCCCCGGGCAGCCAGAACTTAACTTCACCGCCACCTCTGATGCCACCGGCGTAGTCAAGGAGTTCGCGCATCGTGATACCAAGTGGAGCCTCGTAAATACCAGGGCGCACCACATGGCCTGAAACTGAGAATACTTTGAAGCCCGGGGATTTCTCGGTTCCGAATTGGCGGAACCAAGCCACCCCTCTATCGATGATGTATGGGATATTGGCAATGGTTTCGACGTTGTTTATTACCGTGGGTGAGGCATAAAGACCCGCGACCGCCGGGAACGGCGGCTTGAGCCGGGGCTGCCCACGGTAACCCTCAAGGGAATCAAGCAGTGCGGTCTCTTCACCGCAGATGTAGGCACCGGCGCCAGAGTGGACGACGATATCAAGGGAAAAGTCTGTGCCAAAAATATTTTCGCCGATAAGGCCTGCTGCGCGCGCCTGCTCTACCGCATAGGCAACCTTGCGAATGGCATGCGGTACCTCACCGCGAATATAGATGAATGCGTGGTTGGCCCGGATCGCATATGAGGCAATGATTACGCCCTCAACCAGTGCATGCGGATTCGCCAACATGATCGGGACGTCTTTGCAGGCACCCGGCTCAGATTCATCTGCATTGACAACGAGGTAGTGCGGCTTGCCATCATTTTGCGGGACGAATCCCCACTTCATGCCGGTGGGAAAGCCGGCGCCCCCACGCCCGCGCAGCCCCGAATCCTTTATCTGACCGATGATCGCGTCAGGATCCATTTTTAGGGCAGCCGCGAGTGCCTGATATCCACCAACCCGGCGGTAGCCTTCGATCGTGTAAAGGTCTGGCTTATCCCAGTGTTCGGTGATAATTGGCGTCAGCCCTGAAGTGATCATGAGGCATCCCCGGCCGGTACCGAGGCCGCGCTCATTCCGCGCTCCTGTGCAATGCGAAGGCCCACCAGCATTTTCCCATCGACCGCCTCACCTTCGTTGACCAAACCATCGAGCGGGTAGACAAGGGTGTGTTCGGTCGCTTGGAAATCGCGAATGACCGGGCCGCGAGTCGATGCGACCTGCTCACCGCGCGCAAGTCGGTCGACTACATCAACGGCACTGGCCGGAGTTACATCGTCCATGTACTCCCAGTCGACGGTCATCACGGGTGCATGGGTGCAGGCGGCTTGACATTCAATACGTTCAAGCCAGAACTCACCATCGGCACTTGGCTCATTACTTCCAATGCCTAATCTCTCACTTAGCGCTGCAAACACTGCATCGCCGCCGAGTAGACCGCACAGGGTGTTCGTGCAGACGCCGACGTGATGCTTACCAACCGGCTTACGCTTGTACATCGTGTAAAAAGTCGCTACCGCGGTGACTTCAGCAGAGGTAATACCCAGGACTTCGGCACACGCATTTATGCCGTCAGCGGTGACTTCGTTATCAACACTTTGAACTAGATGAAGCATGGGAAGTAGTGCCGAGCGAGATTTCGGGTAGCGGGCAGCCAGATCACGCATCTGGTCGCGAGTTGCCTCACTGATAGTCATAAATCTCCGTCGCTCTCGTTTTCGTTGGGTATTACCGGTCGACCCCGCCCATGACAGGATCGATGCTGGCGACCGCAGCAATTAGATCTGCCACCTGACCGCCTTCGCTCATCGCTGCCACAGACTGCAGGTTGGTAAATGAAGGATCACGGAAGTGCGCGCGATAAGGCCGGGTACCACCAGCGCTAACTAAGTGGCAACCGAGCTCACCTCGCGGTGACTCAATTGCGGTGTAAACCTGACCTACCGGAACTTTGAAACCCTCGGTAACTAACTTGAAATGATGGATCAGGGCTTCCATGGACTCCGACATAATCTCGCGGATGTGGTCGGTTGAATTGCCTTGACCGTCAGCACCAATTGCCAGTTGCGCCGGCCAGGCGATTCTCTTATCGGCGATCATTACCGGGCCTGGCTGCCCGAGCCGATCAAGGGCTTGTTCAATGATTCTGATGGACTGCTGCATCTCACCCACGCGGATTAGAAACCGGCCGTACGCATCACATGTGGTTTCAGTGACAACATCGAATTCAAAAGTTTCGTACCCGCAGTACGGCTGGGTCTTGCGCAGGTCATGGGGCAACCCCGTAGCGCGCAAGATTGGCCCGGTAACACCAAGTGCCATGCACCCGGTCAGGTCGAGGTACCCAATACCCGAGGTGCGGCCCATCCAGATCGAATTGTCAATCAGTAGATCGGTGGTGTCTTTCAACCGTTTACGCAACAACGGAAGCATCTCACGGATTTTCTCGACACCATCTGCTGGTAGATCTTGCGCGACCCCGCCAGGACGGATGTAGGCGCTGTTCATGCGTAAGCCGGTGACCATTTCAAAGACATCGAGGATCAACTCGCGCTCACGGAAGCCGAAGATCATCGCGGTTAGCGCACCCAACTCCATGCCGCCGGTTGCCAACGCGACCAGGTGCGAGGAAATTCGGTTCAACTCCATCATCATGATTCGAATGACGCTGGCTCGCTTCGGAATTTGATCGGTGACACCAAGTAGTTTCTCGACCGCTAGGCAATAAACCGTCTCATTGAAGAAAGGGGCTAGATAATCCATCCGCGTGACGAAAGTGACGCCCTGAACCCAGGATCGGTACTCCATATTCTTTTCAATACCCGTATGCAAATAGCCGATCCCGCATCTGGCTTGGGTTACTGTCTCGCCGTCGAGCTCAACTATGAGACGAAGCACCCCGTGGGTTGATGGGTGCTGCGGGCCCATATTGACGACGATGCGCTCCTTTTCGCCATCAGGTGCCGCAGTAATTGTGTCCCAGTCGCCGCCGGAAACGTTGTAAATGGTTTCATCGCCGGATTCATATGAACTGGCATATGGATCACCCAGGTGCTCGGTCGACATCAGTTGTACGCCCTCCGCTGATCCGGTGGCGGGATTGTCGCGCCCTTATATTCAACCGGAATGCCACCAAGTGGGTAGTCCTTGCGCTGCGGATGCCCCGGCCAGTCATCGGGCATTTCGATACGAGTCAAGAACGGATGGCCGTCAAAAATTATGCCGAAGAAATCCCAGGTCTCACGTTCATGCCAGTCATTTGTCGGGTAGAGCGCAACAAGTGACGGGATATGCGGGTCGCCATCGGGTGCCGCAACCTCAACTCGAATGCGGCGGTTATGGGTTATCGAAAGGAGGTGATAAACCGCGTGGAGTTCACGGCCGATGTCATTTGGATAGTGCACCCCGTTGACACCACTGCAGAACTCAAAGCGTAGCCCGGGTTCATCACGCAGAGTCGAGGCAAAAGCAACTAGCTGCTCACGCCGGACAAAAAAAGTGATTTCGCCGCGATCAACCACCACTTTTTCGACCGCGCTCGACATCGGGATACCTCGGGCGGTTAGCGAAAGTTCGAGCTCTTCGGATAGTTCATCAAACCAACCGCCATAAGGAGGCAAACTGGCGGCCGGCAGCACCCGTGGGTCGATTAGGCCACCAAAACCACTGGTGTCGCCCGAACCTTGAATACCGAAAGCACCATGCTGAACGTCAATGATGTCAATACTCGATACGCCTTCGGGCACCACCGGTAGTTGATCGCTGGTCATCTCAGCAGCCCTTTCATCTCCAATGTCGAAGGTGCCGCAAGCGCTGCTGATTCAAGGGCAATAATTTCGGCTTTGCGATTAGCTCCCATTTTGGTGTCTTGAATTTGGTCATGTAATTTCAAGATAGCGTCGATGAGCATCTCGGGGCGCGGCGGGCAACCGGGCAGGTAAATATCAACCGGGACCACGTGATCGACACCTTGAACAATCGCGTAGTTGTTAAACATGCCGCCACTGGATGCGCAAACGCCCATCGCGAGAACCCATTTCGGGCCCGGCATCTGGTCATAAACCTGACGAAGCACCGGCGCCATCTTCTGGCTCACCCGCCCTGCCACGATCATCAGATCGGCTTGGCGCGGTGATGCTCGGAAAACTTCCATGCCAAACCGCGCTAAGTCATAGCGAGCACCCCCGACAGCCATCATCTCAATGGCGCAGCAGGCGAGGCCGAAGGTTGCTGGCCACAGTGAGCCTTTGCGGGCATAGCCGGCCACTTTCTCAACCGTGGTAAGTAATACGCCCGATGGCAGTGCCTCTTCAAGTCCCATTGATTTCCCGTCAGTCCCACTCGAGTCCGCGTCGGCGCCAAACATAGGCGTAGACAACGAGAACAGTAACGATGAATACGAGCATTTCGATTAAGCCAAAAATCGCAAGTCGATCGAATGCGACCGCCCATGGGTAGAGAAAAACAATTTCAATGTCGAAGACTATGAACAACATCGCGGTGAGGTAGTACTTCACGGGGAAGCGGCCACCACCCACCGGTTGCGGTGTGGGCTCGATGCCACATTCATACGCATCGTATTTTGCCCGGTTGTAGCGTTTTGGCCCGGTGAAGGTAGCTATGCCAACCGAAAAAACCGCGAAACCGAAAGCTAGGATGCCAAGAATCAGTATCGGCGTATAGACGTTCACCGCTGTTCCACTACTCCTTGTATCTGCCGATTAATAACGCCGTGGTGATCGAAACTGGCACTCAACCTTGTGCGCTTGTGAATACCTTCACGATCTCCACAATCATAGTGCGGCACCTGCCCTTCATGCAGTGGCATCCGGCCCTGGGTTAACACTCCGGTGTAGCGCGACAATCCCACCGGACAAGTTGCGCCACTGCACCCGCGCCCAGCCCGCCACTTGCAATTGCGCCGCGAGCTGCTGCTGGTCGGGCCAGGCCCGGATGGACTCGGCCAGATACACGTATGCCTCGGGATTGCTGGCCACCCGCTGCGCCACCGCAGGGAGGGCTTTCATCAAATACTCGGTATAGACGGTGCGAAATGGGGCCCAGGTCGGCTGCGAAAATTCACAGATCACCAACCGGCCACCCGGACGCACCACCCGACGCAACTCCGCCAGCCCGGTGGTCAAGTCAGCCAAATTTCGCAGCCCAAAGGAGATAGTGGCCGCATCAAATACCCCATCACGATAGGGCAAGGCCAAGCCATCCCCGCCGACGAATGGCAACTGCGGCAGCCGCTGGCGGCCCACCTTTAACATCCCGAGGGAAAAATCAGTAGGAAAAACCTCAGCCCCAGCCTCGGCGAACGGCAAACTTGAGGTACCCGTACCAGCAGCCAGATCCAAAATCAGCTCACCCGGTAGGGGCGCGACCGCGGCGACCACGGCCTTGCGCCACCGCCGAGTCTGCCCCAGGGCTAATACGTCATTGGTTAGGTCATAACGCTTCGCGACCCCATCGAACATGGCGGCCACATCGGTCGGGGCTTTGGTCAAATCCGCTCGCGTCACGCTGCCATCCTTTCAGACACTGAATCTGCTTCAAGTGCCATAGGCATCTAGAATGCTCCTATGTCCAGTGAATCAATGTCACGCCTGGACACCACCCCGAAGGCCGAACGCCTTGTGGTGCGTACTCGGCCAATCCCGGACCCCGAACAACTCTTGGCCAGGTTGCCGATCGAGAACCCCGTTGCGTGGGTCCGCGGTGGTGAAGGTTTGGTCGGGTGGGGCGTGGCCGCGCAACTCGAGGTCAGCGGGCCCGAACGCTTTAGCCGAGCGCAGCGCTGGTGGACCAAATGGTGCGCCGAGAAAATCATTGACGACACCGTCGACGTACCCGGCACCGGCCCGGTGGCATTTGCCTCATTTGCGTTTGACCCGAACCCGGGTACTTCAATTATCACCGTGCCGAAAATCATCATCGGACGCCGTGGTGGCCAAGCCTGGGTTACCGTCGTGGACCCAGATAACGATCCGCGCGCAGATACTGGTTTGCGAAACTCCATGCGGCCGGTGTCGGTACCCGCGAAGCCGACAGCAGTGCGATGGGCCGAAGGGTCACGGACCGCCCCGGATTGGCAAGGGTCAGTTGCCGAAGCAATCGTGCGGATTAACGCCGGTGAACTCGACAAAGTGGTCTTGGCACGCGATGTGGTCGCAAATGTTGAAGGCGAACTTGATATCCGACATCTGCTACTAAACCTCGCCGAAAAATACCCATCTTGCTGGACATTTAGTGTCGCTGGTCTTGTTGGAGCTACCCCTGAATTACTCGTGCGGCGCACGGGTGATCTAGTCACCAGTCGGGTACTTGCCGGCACCGTGCGGCGCCAAGGCGACGCCGCCGCTGATGCCGGCCTTGCCTCGGCCTTACTCGGTAGCGGTAAGGATCTTGAAGAACATGAATACGCCGTGCACTCGGTAGCGCGAGCACTTGCGGCACATTGCACCGACTTAACTGTTCCTGATCGCCCACATGTACTCGCCCTCGCCAATGTTCAACACCTGGCAACCGACATCACCGGCAGGTTGGCCGACGCCGCATCAGTACTAGCACTCGCGGCATCACTGCATCCGACCGCCGCAGTCTGTGGAACTCCGACTGAGCGAGCTTTGTCCGTTATTCGCGAACTTGAAGGCATGGATCGCGGTCGTTACGCCGGCCCGGTCGGTTGGTTCGATGCCCAAGGTGATGGAGAGTTTGGCATTGCACTGCGCTGCGCTGAAATTGATACCGATACCAACACTGTGCGTGCATTTGCCGGCTGCGGCATTGTTGCAGGTTCACACCCTGATACCGAACTGGCCGAGGCGTCCGCGAAACTTGTGCCGATCCGGGATGCACTCGAAGCTATTTAGTATTGAGATCCGTGCCTTGCAGGGTGCTGACCGCTTAAGCAGACCCGAGGGCTGCATGTACCGCTTCACGCACCGCTCGCCAAGCTTCCGCTTCAGCAACTCGCGAACAGGTTCGCGCCACCACCACCTGCACTCCCCCAGCGGCAATAGCGGTGTCCAATGCGACCATTAGTTCGGAAGCAGTATGTGCCACCTGGGTTGGAACTTGCAGCGCCGCAGCGATGGCTCCAACATCAGCCCCGAGCGGCACCGCAAATACCCGATCGAAAGAGTCAGCGAATCGCGCCTCACCTTGCTCCAATTGCGAGAAAATGCCACCGCCATCATTATCCGAAACTACGATCACCAAATTGGGTCTTGTTTCAGTTGCCGGTACCAGCAAGGCATTGCTGTCATACAAGAAAGTCTGATCTCCAACAAGTGCAATGGCCCAAGTTGGATCATCGGCTGCATCATCGCGCTGCAGTGCCGTGGCCGCTCCCCAAGCTGAGGACAAAGTTCCGTCGATCCCGGAAGTACCGCGGTTACCCATCACTATGGCTTCGCCAATGAAGCTCGACGCGAGATTGAAAACATGGCGCACCTGGGATGAAGCCCCCAGAAATAGCATGCCTGCGGACGGAACCGCACTGCAGGTAAGGCGCGCAACGTGCATGCCGGTCAACTGATCTCCAAAAGCCGCAAGGGCTGTTTCAACCGCAGCGGCGGTAAGGACATCCGCCCGCTGCCAAGCATCAAGCCATTCAGGGTCAACCACCGCATTCTCAGGGGGCAATGGCACTCCCGCGATAACGATGTCTGCCGATCGAGTTGGATCACTCCACTGCGCTTGCGGATCTACCGCAATATGCAAGGGTGAATTCGCGACGAGGCGCAACACCGCACGACTTAATCCGACTCGGCCGACGGTTATAACGACGTCTGGCACATGCGCCGCCGCGAAATCAGCATCAGCAAGTATCAGAGCCCCGTGAGAAAGTGAGGTATCGCAGTCCGACACATTGCCGCTTGGTTCACCTATTATCGGCCAGCCAAGGGCATCACCGAGGTCATCAATCAGACTAATGAATTCAGAGTCGGCGTGATCGCCAACAAGGATGATCCCGCGGGCCGGGCATTGGTTATCTTCCATGATGACACCAATTACGTCATCAAGTGGTGTGCTCAGGCCGGCTACAAACCTGGCATCGGCTGTCCAGGGCCGCCCATCAGCACGCCCGTCAGTGCGCCCTCCAAGTGCCGTTGCTGGTGCATCGTCGTCTAAGGCGTCGGGGACTAGCGGGTCGGCAAATGGCATATTCACATGTACCGGACCAGGATTCCACGCATCAGTTGACGCGGCCACCACGCGCGACATGGTGGAACGCCAGTAGCGAATCTCTTGGTCGCCAGATACAGCCACTGCCATGTCAACCGCGAGTCGGACCGAGGTTCCAAAGATATCGGCCTGCGCAATAGTTTGGTTGGCTCCGACTCCACGCAAAACTGGCGGCCTATCTGCCGTTAACACGATCATCGGGATATTCGAGTGATCGGCTTCAACAACGGCCGGATGCAAATTTATCGCTGCCGTACCCGAAGTGGTAACGACCACGGCCGGCACCCCAGAAACTTTGCCGAGCCCAAGTGCTAGATATGCGGCACTTCGCTCATCTAGTCGCACGTGCAAGAAGATTTCGCCCCGTTTTTCGGCGGCAGCCAATGCGAAAGCCAGCGGAGCCGAACGCGAACCAGGGGAAAGCACAAAATCAGTAATGCCGCACCTGATCAACTCATCGACAAGCACGCGCGCTTGGAGTGTCGATGCGTTCACGGGGTTAGCCTTTCATGTCGAGACGGTGGTGCGAAGAACAGGTTACAAACTGTCGATCAGATGCCCAGAACGCTTACCGGCCCCCGCATACCAGGCAGCGGCAAGGCGGGCCCGCCACCAAATCCCGCGCTCATCGCTGATTTCATCGCGCGCCCGCATTAGTGCGCTCAACTCCGGGGCAACTCTTTGAACTTTGAGCATTCCGCCAACCGGAACAAGCGGCGTATCCACCACATCAGCAGCAAGTAGCGTGCCGGTACCAAGGCCGCAGGCAATTGTCATGTCGAGGGCTCCGGCCAATGCCGTCGAAGCCGCAAGGCCAACCGAGGAGTCAAGTGAACCGCTTATGACTATCGGCATCGCGAGCTGCTCGACTATACGAAGGCTGGCTTCAATGCCGCCTAGTGGAGCAACTTTGATGATCGCAAAATCGGCGATTCCCCGCAAATCGAGTTCCTCAGGTGCGGCCGCGCCCCGGATTGCCTCATCAACTGCAATAGGTACTGAAACTTGATCGCGAACCTGCTTGATCTCAGCGAGTTCGGCACATGGCTGTTCAACATATTCGAGCCCGTATTCAGTCAGACGCCTTAGTGCCTTCACCGCCTCGGGCACGGACCACCTGCCATTGGCATCAATGCGGATAGAGCCGACTCCTCGACCGAGTGCGGTATCGAGTACATCGCGCACTGCCGCAACCCGCGCTTCATCAGCCGCCAAGGTGCCGCCGACCTTTACTTTTACACACTGGCAGCCATTTTCTATTACCGCAGCCCGCGTTAGTGCCGCCGCATCCGCCGAGCTGACCGCAGCAATGATCGCATTGACATTGATGCTTTCACGTTTACTTACTGGCCATGCTCCAAATGAGGATTCAATCGCGCAGTCGAGCCAGCGGGATGCTGCAACGTCGGTGTAGTCATCAAAGGGGGCAAACTCACCCCACCCCGACGGCCCCTTAATCAAAACACCTTCGCGCTTGGTGATACCGCGAAATGCCCTAGTCATTGGCAGCCCGTAAACCACGGCGGTTTCAAGTAGCGCCTGCAGTTGTTTATCGGGCATGTGAAGTTACGGACGCTTGGGGAATTGGCGGAAGTCGGGTTCACGCTTTTCCTTGTAGGCATCGCGACCCTCTTGGGCTTCCGCTGTCATATAGAACAACAAGGTCGCATCACCAGCTAGCTGTTGAACGCCCGCGAGCCCATCATCGGCCGCATTATGGGATGCCTTCAGCATCCGTAGCGCCAGCGGGGACATGTCGAGCATCTCGCGCGCCCAGGCAACGGTCTCGCTCTCAAGATCGGCAATAGGCACCACCGAATTGACCAAGCCCCAGTCATAGGCTTGCTCAGCGCCGTATTGGCGGCAGGTGTACCAAACTTCGCGTGACCGCTTTTGCCCGATAGTTGCCGCCAGCAAGCCTGAGCCGTACCCGCCATCAAAGGACCCGACTTTAGGGCCAGTTTGACCAAATCGTGCATTATCAGCGGCTATGGTCAAATCACAAACCACGTGTAGCACCTGTCCGCCACCAATAGCGTAGCCGGCGACCATTGCAATAACCGGCTTCGGTGTGCGACGAATTTGAACCTGGAGATCGAGGACATTTAACCGACCAACCCCGCGCTTAGCGACTTCATCGTCTCCGATGTAGCCATCATTACCGCGAATGATCTGATCTCCGCCCGAGCAAAATGCCCAGTCGCCCTGTCCGGTCAAGATGATGACACCGATGGCGTCGTCATCACGTGCGTAATTCAGCGCATCACTAAGTTCGAAGAGGGTCGGCGGCCTAAATGCATTGCGCTTCTCCGGCCTGTTGATTGTTATTTTGGCGATACCCACGTCTTCGCCAGTGGAAACCTCTAGCCGAATATCTCGGTAATCACCGACCTGCCGCCACTGGCAGCCGGGATTAATCGATGAGTAGGAAGGGTCGGTCAATGCCGGTGAACCAGCAGGTACCACCGGGGGCAATAAGTATCGGGTACGGGTATCCATGTCGGGAACGCTATCGCGACGTCCTACGCTCGGTGCGATGCGTCCATTGACTTCAGTTCTAGTGCCACCCGGCCCCGCTGGCCTCACAGCGTTGCTGGACCCACTGCGCATGGCTCTCAGGGGAGTCGGCCCGGCAATTACACCGCTGCCAATGGTTAGTTCGACCATCTCTACCGAGTATGTCGATCGACTGCGCGCTGCTAGTTTTCCCGATGACCCAAGCCAGCCCCTTGAGTCTGATGAGGTTGCAGTGGTGTTGGCCACCTCCGGCTCGATGGGTCAACCTAAAGGCGTGCTGCTAACGGCAGCGGGGCTAACCGCGCTAGATAGCTTGGTCAACGGTGCCAACGCCCAGTGGATTGCAGCGCTTCCATTGCATTCGATGGGTGGATTTAATGTCGCCGTACGTGCACTAGCAAGTGAGCGAGATCCAATTGCGGTAGCTAGCCTTGGTGGTGCGCAGCCATTTACGCCAGCAGTTTTTGCCGACGCGGTAGAAAGGGCAAGCGGAGCCCAAATCCACGTTTCACTGGTCGCTGCCCAGCTTCGCCGTCTGCTTGCTGACGAAATCGGTGTCGCTGCACTACAAGCTTGTGCGCTGGTTTTGATCGGCGCGGGACCTTTGGCAGCCAGCACCCGCGCTAGCGCGCAGGAGAACGAGGTCCGCCTAGTGACCTCGTACGGTATGACTGAGACATCTGGTGGCTGCGTTTTTGACGGTCGCCCGCTGCGTGGAGTGAAGGTAGAAAATTATTCGGAATCCTCCAGCACCTTGGTAATCAGCGGGCCGATGTTGGCAACCGGTTACCGGCTTGAACCGAAATTAACCAAACTGCACTTCACCGCCGCCGGGTTTATCACCAGTGACCATGGCAGCGTCGATGCCGACGGGTTCGTCACGATCCTAGGACGCGCTGACGACGTGATCAATATCAATGGCGTGAACGTTTCAGCTGGTGCGGTCGAACAGGTGATCAGCGATATTCCTGAGGTGACAGCCGTATTGGTGATACCCATTGCGGGCCCTAGCGACGAAACTGCGATTGTCGCCGCGGTCGAGACCTCGTTGACCTCAACAATTGAAGCCGTCGTCAAAGCGACCGTGCAACAACATCTTGGGCCGGCAGCGGTACCTTGTCATGTCATCGTCCAAACCGAGCTGCCAATGTTGCCAAATGGCAAAGTTGATCGCGAAGTACTCAGCATGATCGCAACGCAATCGGGAAGGCTTCCATGGCAACGCTAGGACAATGGGCCGAAGGTGCGCGTCCGCGTACTTTGCCAGCGGCAATCGCACCGGTGGTTGTCGGTACCGGCCTAGCCATCAATGCTGACTCGCTGCGAATTGGCCGTGCCTGTTTGGCGTTAGTGGTCGCATTAGCTCTGCAAATTGGTGTCAACTTTGCGAATGACTACAGCGATGGAATCCGCGGCACGGACAACAAACGCGTTGGCCCGGTCCGACTCGTAGGTCAGGGTATGGCTCGCCCCAGAAGTGTGCGCCTAGCCGCTTTTATTGCGTTCGGCATCGCGTGCCTTGCCGGGCTGGCGCTGGTGATCGCTACCCAAGCATGGTGGCTGCTCCTCGTTGGCCTTGCCTGCGTGAGCGCCGCCTGGCTTTACACCGGTGGCCCGCTACCATACGGCTACCACGGTCTTGGCGAGGTGTTCGTCCTTATCTTTTTCGGCCTGGTGCCCGTGGTAGGAACCTGCTATGTGCAGTCGGGCACGATTACCCTCGCGGCATTTATTGCCTCCATCGGTGTCGGCACACTTGCCTGCGCGGTTCTTGTCACCAATAACCTGCGCGATCTACCAGGTGATCAGCAAGCCGGCAAGAACACACTCGCAGTTCGAATTGGAGTCCAGCGCACTCGCACACTTTATGTTGTGTGCATCATCACCACAGCAATCACGACGCTGATCACTGCTGCACTTACTTCTTGGCTGGTTCTCTTAGCGCTTGTCATCTTGATAATTGCACCGATTCGCTTGATTCTTAGTGGCGCAACCGGGCCGGCGCTGATCCCGGCGCTGAAGCAGACTGGATTACTCGTTCTTTTCTACGGTCTCGGCTTGGGTATCTTGATCGCCCTCGCTTAAGTGCTGGTTTAATCTCTGAGTATCGTCTGCTTCGTCTTCTGCGCGTGTTGATTCATCAATGCGCGCATTAATCCGCCCGAAGAAGGCGGCCAAAGCTGCGCCCATTGCGGCGCGCTGCCGATCAAGCACTACCACGCTGATGACCCCGGAGATCAGCAGCGCGACCACGGCGGCCAGCAAGCCCCGAAGTGGGGTGGTTAATTGAATCAGCAGCCACATGAATCCAAAGAGCAACAATCTAAGTGCGGTGAAGCGAATAACCGCCCACCCCGATGTTTTCACGTGAACAGCGTACGGCACCCGGTGGCTCTAACCCGAGACCGCGGCTGGCGAATGCCACGGGTGTTCGTTAATATGCGTGGGCAAGCGTTATTATTTCTATAAACCATTACCTGAATCCTTGAATTACGACGAACTGGGAGGTGTGCTCATGCTGCGGGTCCTTGGAGTTTTGGTTCTCGTCGCGATGTACATCTCATTCATCATTGACGTGCTGCGCACCCCACGGCTTGAAGCCCGCACCCTGCCAAAGATGCTCTGGTTGGCACTGGTGGTGCTCATTCCTCTCGTCGGTGGGATCTTGTGGTTCTTCCTGGGCCGTCCGCGACCTGCTTCCGGTGGCTTATTTCGGCGCCGTGGGCCAATTGCCCCAGACGATGACCCCAAATTCTTAAAGGGCCTTGACGAAGAGGCGTGGCGCCGACGAATGCGAGAGCGCCGCGGCGAGGCTTAAGGCCTGCCTAAGTGCGGCTTAGACCTAAACCCCTGAGTACGAGTGCAAGCTGTTGATAAAGATATTTACCCCGAAATAGTTAATGATGAAAGCCGCCCAGCCGGCGATAGCAACCCATGAGGCACGGTCTCCGCGCCAGCCAACTGTTGAGCGAGCGTGCAAATATGCGGCGTAGATAACCCAAGTGATAAATGCCCAGGTCTCCTTTGGATCCCAGCCCCAATACCGGCCCCACGCATTTTCGGCCCAGATGGCTCCAGCGACTACCGCAAAAGTCCAGAGCGGAAACGCGAATGCGAGTACTCGATATGTCAACGTACGAAGCTTTTCAGCCGAAGGCACCCGCGCTAGGCCAGACTTACCGCGCCGCTCCGCTCGTGATTGGACCAATGCTAGCCCGGCGGTGGAAGCCGCCAGCGTGAATGCACCCGCGCAGATGATCGCCGCCGACACGTGAATGATCAGCCAATAGGACTTCAATGCAGGCACCAGTTGAGCCGCCTCCGTGTACAACACTGTCACCGCTAGGCCAAGGGTCAACAGCGCTGGGATAACAATGAAAAGACCGAGCCAGCGCACATCACGGCGCAGTGAAATAAGTAAAAACACGCCAAGAATGCCCAGTGCTGAGGTGATCGAGAACTCGTACATGTTGCCCCATGGCACTCGTCCCGCCCACACTCCGCGCAACACCACTCCAGCGAGCAGCACCACAAATCCCAACCAGGTCAAGGACATACCGATATTTGCTGAACGTATACCGGTTTGGTCATTGGTCGGTGTGCCTCCGGCCGACCTGGTTAACACGGCAGTGCTACCTGACGAATTCATTTGGTGCGGCACAGGTGCCACTACAGCGACTCGGCGCCGGCCAGAGGCAAATGAAATCGCAAAGGACACCATTGCAAAAGTCAAGGTAACCATCGAGGCGTATACCGCCGCATTGCTCGCCGCGGCCAATTGCGTCGCACTCACTTTTGCTCCCTCATTTCATCAGTAGATCTTGCCGACGCAGTGTCAGGCAAATCGCTAACGACACTACAAAGTAATTGTAGTTCACCTGGCAGATCAGCAGATTCAATGCGTGCCAACCCTGCAAGGTTAACCACCGTAACTCCCTCAGTATTCGTCGTCGCAGTGATCCAGACTCGACGTCTTCGAATAAATAGCGTCAATAACAAGCCCGTGATTGCAAGTACCGCTCCTAGTAAAGCAATCTCCTTCCCCGGGTCGAACGCGATCTGAAATGACGCCCAACGCTCAAAGCCCGTGAAGGCAATAGACCCGGAACCATCGGGAAGCGTCCAAGTTTGACCTTGGCGTAAAGCTACGATTCCGATCTGCTCCATGGCCGCGGTATCTAGTCGGTACACACTTTGAGGGGCCCCACTGTCTAACCCCATATCGCCGCGCCAGGCCGACATGAAAACGGCAGGATCATCAGGGCCCGGGAAAATCGAAATCGGTCCACGCAAGTTATTCGACGCTGCCGTTGGTACGAAAATCCCCTGGAAACCCAATTGCGGGTCCGAATCCGGGATTTTCACCACGCCGGTTGAGGTAAAATTGCCATCCTGCGGCAAGAAGACGACGTTGTCGTCAAATGTGATTTCACCCCCAGCATCTCGCACTACAAAATGCGGTGCATAGCCATGACCGACCAAAAAGACTTTGGCGCCGTCGATCTCAAGCGGAGTGTTCACTTCGATGCGAACATTCTCAGCATCGGCACCAGGTACCCGCCGATAGGTCACATCGGCTTCGAATAGTTTCGGCGCACCCCGCTGGGCCTCGCTCCGCTCGAATTCAACATTGAACTTGTCGAGGGTGAACGAGAACGGTGACAGCCGCGATGCCCCGGTGAATCGGCCACCGCCCCAAGCGTCATATTGGGTCAAAGTATTGGAAAACCCTTGCCCCGTGCGAACGATGACATTGCCTTTCCAACCTAAGAGACCGCCAAGAGCGATGGCAACTAAAATTAAGATTAGCGAGAAGTGGAAAAGGAGGTTTCCAGTCTCGCGTAGATAGCCTTTTTCGGCTGCAACCGAGTTTTCGGCTACCAGCAGGCGCCAGCGTTTATCTGATAGATACTTTCGGCCTCTTGCTAAAACTTCATCAGCGGAGGCACTGGCTTCAAATGACATTGACTCTGGCAGACGCAGCAGATTGCGTGGCGCCGGGGGCGGGGGGGCAAACATGGCTCGCCAATGCACCTTCGTGCGAGGTAACACGCAACCAATCAGCGAGATGAAAAGAAGTAAATAAACAGCCGCGAACCATGGCGAGGAATAAACATCGAAAAATCCCAGGGCATCGAAGATGGGGCCAGATACTGGGCTGTCAGCAATCCATTCATTGACACGAAGCGGGTTATTGCCTCGCTGCGGAAATATTGATCCAGGCACGCTCGCGATTGCCAGCAAAAACAGCAAAATCAAAGCGGTCTTCATGCTCGTTAGCTGGCGCCAGGTATAACGAACAAATCCAAGTGCGCCCATGGGTGGCAGGATCAATTCCTGTTTGGACATCTAGAGCACCGTCTCAAAAGTTGGAAACGAAGTGCGGAGCCAGATCGTGAAATCGGTCCAGGCTCCTGTCACCAGAAGCACCCCGACAATAACTAACATGCCCCCACCAATACGCATCACCAACAGGTAGTGACCCTTGACCCAAGCCAATGCGCGAGCGGTTCGGCTAAACAACACAGCGAGCAAAACAAAAGGTAGCCCGAGGCCAAGGCAGTAGACAAATGAAAGCAAGGCGCCACGCAGGGCGCTGGCTTCAGTGAACGCGAGGGTCTGCACTGCAGCAAGGGTCGGACCAATACATGGGGTCCAGCCCAAACCAAACAACACTCCAAGGATGGGTGCACCAGCAACCCCCCAGTTGGGCAGTCGGTGAATACGCCACTCACGTTGTA
>CAMDKJ010000011.1 GCA_945900705.1 Bifidobacterium breve
CGGTCCATGTGACGCTTGGTGCGCGCTGAAATATTAACTCTCGGGGCCCAAGCAACTTGCGCCAAATCACGGTCAATTTCGCGCTCTAGGTAGATTCTTCGATCCTCGTCACTTAGATCCCATTTATTGAACGCGAGAACTAGCGCACGGCCCGATTCATTGACCATTGAGATAATTCGCACGTCTTGCTCACTCAGTACCGCGGAGGCATCGATCAGCACGATGGCAACTTCTGCCCGATCAAGGGCGCCTTGGGTTCTAAGGGTGGCGTAGTACTCATGACCACTTGCATCCTTGGACCGGCGCCGAATACCCGCGGTATCAACGAACCACCACAAGCGGTCATCGAGGGTGATCAACTCATCAACTGGATCAACGGTAGTACCGGCAACTTCATCAACAACAACGCGTTCGGAGCCTGCCAAGGCATTCAGTAGTGAAGACTTACCAACATTGGGGCGGCCGAGGAGTGCTACTCGCCGTGGTCCACCTTCACGCGAGGTGCCGTGCCCAACTTCGGGAAGCATCTTCACGATGTCGTCCATCAAGTCGCCAGCACCGTGACCATGCAGGGCTGATACCGGAAGCGGCTCCCCCAAGCCAAGTGACCATAGCTTTGTCGCCTCAATCTCGGTGGCCCGATCATCAACTTTATTTGCGACTAGCAGGACCGGCTTGCCTGACCTGCGCAGCACCTTCACCACGGCTTCGTCTGTGTCGGTGGCGCCAACTCGCGCATCCACCACGAACACCACCGCATCAGCATCACTTACCGCGCGCTCAGCTTGCGCGGCAATTTGTGCCTGTAAGCCTCGAACTTTCAAATCCCAGCCGCCCGTATCGATCACCATGAAGCGCTTGCTATTCCACTCCGCCTCATAAGTGACGCGATCTCGAGTGACGCCGGGTACATCTTCAACCACGGCCTCGCGGCGGCCAATAATGCGATTAACGAGGGTTGATTTGCCGACATTCGGGCGGCCAACAACAGCCAGTACCGGAAGCCCGGGTTCACCTTCACCGGGTTGAATTAATTCAGCCAAGGCGCTGTCGAAGTCGCCGAATTCGCCACGAGCCGCAGCCAAGGCGGCCTCCAGCACTAAATCTTCGGCACCGTCCGCCTCATCGTCGTCAACCCCGTAATCGTCAACTCCGGCAGCACTTGGGTCGTCGGCGCTGAGATCGAGCTCCGCATCATCATCGTCGCCTACGGCAACCCATCCATCACTCATCGGTGCACCCTTCCAATTACCGGCCGGCCACTTCGCCTGCCACATTCATTTCTAGCGTCGCTCGTCAACTGACGAACCCTTTCGTTTAAGCCCTGAACCACCCGAAGAGCACACGGATCCGAAGTGTCGGATTCGCTCGCGCTGGCCTCGATCGTGTGTGGTGCACAGAAGTACACCTCGATTTTGGAGCGCAACCTGGGTGGATCCTCCGCTACCTTTCCCGACCCACCGATTACCACTACCGGAGTGATCGGGACCGACCCGTGCGCCAATAAATAGCCAGGGGGTGGAACGTCCGCGGTCACCATGATCGCAGCACCGGCCGAGAGCAGTTCAAGTGCCCACTGCGCGGCGGCAATTCCCGGTGAAATCACCGGAATATCACCTAGTTGCGCCAGCGCCCCGGGAGCCAGTGTGTGAATTGGTCGGCAAGCCACCGATGCAACTATTGCGGCCGAAAACAAATTTAAGTCGCTTCCCACGAGCAGGGCTGGGCCGTGAGCGGGGACATGGTGGCGACCGTGCACCTCAATGCGATATGCCGTCCGTGCTAGCAGGGCACCAATATTTCGCGAATGCGCTGCCCGGCCTGCCAATTGCGCTAAATCAGGCCCACTCACCGCTGCACGCCAGCAGCAAGGTCTCACACTTGCTCGATAACTTCAATCAATGTGAAATCCGTGGTGTCGACAACGCGCGCATCATCGGCCTGAGCAAGGGGTGAGATCTCACGGCCAGCATCGTAGGCATCACGCTTAAGCAGTTCTTCGTGAGTTACCGCTACCGATGCTGGGTCAGGAAGTTCACCGGCACCGTTCTCCAGCGCGCGACGTTCAGCACGAACCGCAGGGTCGGCCACGAGGAAGATCTTCAAGTCGGCTTCAGGCACGACGACGGTACCGATATCGCGACCTTCTACAACAATGCCGACATCGGCATGACGGGCGGCCTGTACTTGCGAGCGTTGAATCTCGACGAGTCGCCTGCGCACACCTGGCACAGCGCTCACTGCGCTAACAGCCGCGGTTACCTCCGAGCCTCGAATGGACTCTGCGACATCTCGCCCATCGAGCCAGACCTCAGGGGCACCGGGGTCGGTACCGCAGGTAATGCTGGTGTGCTCGGCCACCGCTTCAATTGCGGCTTCATCAGCAACATCAACACCAGCCGCAAGCACCGCCACCGTCATGGCGCGATACATGGCGCCGGTGTCGAGATAACGCATACCAAGTTTGGCTGCCACGCCACGGCAGACACTTGATTTACCTGACCCTGCCGGACCATCAACCGCAATTACCAAGATATTAGATGCGGACATCAAAACTCCGGTCACGCAAGGCTGCGGCAAGGGTCTCAACATTGTCTGGGCGTACCGAAATCTCTACTAAGCCACTCGGCCGGCCAAGTACATGCTCGATTCGAACATCTTCAAGGTTGACATTTGCTTCACCCGCACCAGTAAAGAGTCGCGCCAACTCACCCGGCTTATCGGCGAGCATGACTCCAACAATTGCTATCTCGATTTGTTCCGCACCATGCTTACCCGGGATCCGCGAGCGGCCCACCGCGCCGGTTTGCAAAGCACTACTGACTCTTGCGGTCTGCGAAGCATCGCCGGCCGCGATCGCCTGCAAAGCCGCAAGTGTCACCGTGAGGTCATTCACCACGCTCGACAGGACTTCGGCGACTTGCTTAGCGTTAACACTAAGAATATCGGTCCAAAGGGCACTATCAGATGCTGCGATGCGGGTCATATCGCGTAATCCTTGCCCCGCGATGCGCACATAATCCGAGCTCGCATCAGTTAATTGGGCTGCCAATGCACTCGAAAGTAGTTGCGGAGTATGAGACACCAAGGCCACGGCGCGATCATGCTCATCGGGTGTCATCTCAACCGCATATGCGCCACAGGTTGAAACCAGTTGGTAGGCCTGCCTCAGGTGGTCGGCTTCGGTCAGCTCACTCGGGGTCAATACCCATAGCCGATCATCGAGTAAATCACCACGAGCCCCGGCCGCGCCAGCAACTTCACGGCCGGCCATCGGGTGCCCCCCTATTAACCGCCTTGGGTCTGCCCCCTGATCCACCGCAGCTGCGAGAACTTGAGCCTTAACCGAAGTGACGTCCGTGATCGTCGCCTCAGAAAATCGCTCGGACGCCTGCGCAAGCACCCCGCCCGCGGAGCGCGGCGGCACCGCCACCACCACAAGTTTTGGGATTAGTTCTTCTTGAAAAACTAAACCCGCGCCAGCCGCCATCGCGGTAGCTAACTGGCTTGGATCGGTGTCCTCCAAAAACACCTCGACACCTGCTCGCTTTAGCGCAAGTGCGATTGAGGTACCTATTAAGCCGGTGCCGATGACCAGTACCGGACCGATCACAGCGGTCCCGCGGTCGAGGTTCACGGGTGTAGATCCTGCCGGAGCACTTCAGCCCCGCGCAGGTAGACATGGCTAATCAGTTCGCGGTCGCGATCCCCTTCGATGTGCATGAGAACTCGTACGACTCGAGGCAGGGCTCCGTGCACATTAATTTCTTGAGCACATAGCAGCGGCACATCGACGAAACCAAAGTCGCGGGCACCAGCGGCCGGAAACGCGGATACCAAATCCGGGGTGGCGGTCAAAATCAAACTAATGACCTCGTCGGTGGTGATCTGATTCCGGTCGAGCATGGCACCGAGTAACTCTGAGACGGCTTCTCGCATCTCCACTGGGTCATCGGCCTGCAAGCAGACGGCACCTCTAACTCCGCGCACCCGCACAGCCTACAGACCGGCCTGGGTGTACAAAGCGTGCAGTTCACTGCCCTCAAGCACGCGTAGGGCACCGGGTCGTTGTTGACCCAGTGATACCGGCCCGACCCGGGTGCGAACCAGAGCTAGCACCGGGTGGCCGATCGCCTCAAACATTCGTCGAACGATGCGATTTCGGCCTTGGTGAATAACCAATTCAACCATCGTTCGATCCGACAGCGACTGCACGATTCGAGCCGTATCGCACTTGGCAAACCCATCCTCAAGTTCCACGCCCGAACGCAGGGCCCGGAGTCCATCACGGTCGACCACCCCGGCTACGGTCGCGACGTAAGTCTTGGCCACCTCATGTGTTGGGTGCCCAAGATGATGCGCCAATTGTCCGTCGTTAGTAATGATGAGTAATCCTTCGGTTTCGGCATCAAGGCGCCCAACATGAAATAGGCGCTCGGGTCGTTCAGCCACATAGTCACCAACACACTTCCGGCCGTGATCATCAACCATCGTTGAGACCACACCTTTTGGCTTATTAAAAACCAGCACCACAGTGTCGGGTGCGGTGGGCACGCGCTGGCCATCTACCCGCACAATCGCCTTGACCGGATCAACCCTGGTGCCCTGCTCAACGACGATCCGGCCGTCAACTTCAACGCGCCCCGAGGCGATAAGTTCTTCACAGGCCCGCCTGCTCCCTAGACCGGCCTGCGCCAACACCTTCTGTAGTCGCAAACCTTCTGCAGCCGAATCCTCATGGGCTTCTGTCACTAGTCGCCCGTGGCTACCGAATCAAGTACGTCATCTAGGTCTGCCAGATCCGGTAGATGTTCGGCGATCGGTGGTAGGTCATCAAGGGAGGCAATACCCAAGCGCTCAAGGAAGTGTGCGGTTGTTACATAAAGAATTGACCCTGACTCACCTTGATCGCCTCCTTCGGCTATTAGCCCCCGGCTCAGCAAAGTTCGGATGACTCCATCGACATTCACCCCGCGAATAGCACTGATGCGACCACGTGAAACCGGCTGTCGATAGGCGATCACCGCTAGCGTCTCAAGGGAGGCTTGGGTAAGGCGAGCCTGCTGGCCATCGAGTACCCAACGTTCAACCAGTGGCGCACAATCGGCCCGCGTATAAAAGCGCCATCCGCCGGCAACCTCACGAAGTTCAAACCCGCGGCCCTGTTCGGTATATTGCTTGGCAAGATCGTGGACGCTCTTCCAGACGTCATCAGATGGGCACTTAATAGCTTCGGCCAAGGCCAGCACGCTCATCGGTTCATCGGTCAACAGCAATAGGGCCTCGATTGCCGCGGCAATTGATGGAGCACCAATACCATCTGTAATGTCATCTGGTTCGGTCATCAACTTACTCATCAACATTCACCTCTATCTCTTGCTCGGCAGGTACGTCGTCGATATCGCGCTCAACATCGAACTCATCGGTCACGGCAATGGAGCTGTCATCGGTGCCCATCCAGCGGATTGTTAAGTCACCGAGCGGGGTGATCTGTTCGAATGCGACCACCGTTTCGCGATACAACTCCAAAAGTGCCAAGAACCTGGCCACAATCAATAATGTGGTATCGCAATCGGCAATCAAAGCCCGAAATGTCGAGACCCGCTGCCTACGCAACCGGTCGACAATAATTTCAGCCTGCTCGCGCACACTGACCCGCTGCAGATGCAAGTGAGCAATAGAGACTGACTCCACAGGTTTGGGGGCAAGTGCCCGCGCAGCAAGTGCGGCAAATTGCTCTGGCCCCAGGCCAAGTAGCACCTCTGGCAACATGGCGGCAAAATGTGGTTCAAGGCCAACCGTGCGCGGTACCTGCCTGCTGGCCAATTCGAATCGCTGGGTAAATATCGTGGCGATCTCTTTAAAGGCCCGATACTGCAATAGCCGCGCAAACAAAATATCTCTGGCTTCGAGTAACGCGAGGTCTTCTTCGTCCTCTACTTCACCGCTAGGCAAAAGCCGGGCAGCTTTCAGGTCTAGCAAGGTTGCCGCAACAACTAGGAAGCTGCTGGCTTCATCCAGTTCCCACTCGGAACCCTTTGCGCGGATGTAGGAGATGAACTCGTCGGTTACTTGATGCAGAGCGATTTCGGTTACTTCAAGCTTATGCTTCGAAATCAGCGAAAGTAGCAGATCGAATGGACCCTCGAAATCACCGACACGAACTAAGAATCCACCGGTCGACCCGGTACCCCCATCGGTGGCTTGCTCGGCTGTTGCCTCGACCATGTCAGTCGGTGCGGTCACCTGTCTAGAACCTCCCGCGCCAACTGCTGGTAGGCCTTGGCGCCAGAACTACCCGGTGCAAATTGCGTGATCGGCTCACCAGCGACTGCCGCATCGGGGAATTTAATGGTTCTATTGATCACCGTCTGGAATACTAAATCACCGAACGCCTGCACCACTGTTTGGTACACCTCGCGGCTATGCAGAGTTCTCGGGTCGTACATGGTTGGCAGCACCCCGATAATTTTTAGGCTGGGGTTCAATCTGGCGGTGACTTTGTCAAGGGTGTCCTTGAGCAGCGCGACACCGCGCAGGGCGAAGTACTCACACTCCGTCGGAACGATAACCCCGCTACTTGCGGTCAAAGCGTTCAAAGTCAGAAGGCCCAGCGAGGGCTGGCAGTCAATCAGGATTACGTCGTACTCCCCCAATACCGGCTCAAGTACCCTGCCGAGTGCATGCTCTCGCCCAACTTCACTAACCAATTGGAGCTCGGCTGCCGATAAATCGATATTACTTGGCAGTAGATCTAGGTTTTCAACATCGGTCGACACGATGACATCGCCAATATGGCAGTCGCTTTGGGTCAGCAAGTTGTAAACAGTTAAATCCATCTCGTTTGGATTCAGGCCAAGTGCCACCGAGAGCGCGCCCTGTGGATCAAAATCTACGAGCAGCACTTTGCGGTCGTAGCCGGCAAGTGCCGCCCCCAAACTAACCGTGGACGTCGTCTTGCCCACACCACCTTTTTGGTTCACCATCGAAATAACTCGGGCCGGACCGTGTGCGGTCAGCACGGACGGTTCGGGGATATCGCGGGCGACTCGCTTGAAGTTCGGGTCGTCGGAATCCATGGTGACCCTTTCTTTCGCTCCATCGGGGCATAGACCTGACCCGCGAACAAGTTAATCGACTAACCATTACCGGGCCTGAGCCTACCGGGCCAGCCACCTGGTGAGCCGGAGCACGGCCGTGGCCGATCGCACAACCCGCTCAGACGTGACTATTTTCGGCAATTCAACGGTCAAGGCGATGGCCGAAAGGTGGCTATCGACCCACCCGGTCATGGTGCCGTAGCAAGGCCCCGGGCAGCCCACCACTTGCGCCGGCAGCCCGAGCCAGGTCGCCAGCCGCTGGCCGGCAGGTCGGCTATTCGGGTGGGTTAGGTCTACGACAGCAAATGGCTGGTGAAATGCCAGTAGTGCCGTGGGGTCCATTCGCTCCAAAAAAGCCATGACAGCCTGGGACTCCGGCTCACTGCCAGCACCGGGGCCGGACCAACTTGAGCTACCTCGGCCCTGCTGGAGCCAGCCCGCTGGAAAGTTGCGATTTAGGTCAACCCCGGCGGCGGTTACCCGCGTCTTCGCCGCAGCGCCATCTGGATTGATGGTGCCGATAAGCCAGATAGCCGCATCCGCCGGGAGCTCATTCCCGCCACCCAATCGGCGAGCGATCTCATAAATTACCCGTCTACCCGCACGTTCATTACCGTGCATTTGGCCAACCACCACCACCCTCGTGGTTGCAAGCTCCGACCCGTATCGAGTAGCGGTTATGGCCCGGCCTTGTGTACTCGTCCCAATTAGTTCGCTGACTCCAACATCGGTGGAGTGCGGTATCGCCGCCAACGGCCCGCAAAAACCAAGAATCAAGCCGAGCCCAACACCGAAAACTAGTGCCGGTCGAATAATGAACCCTTGAAGGGAGGTCATAACGCCCTCGGGTGGCTGGTGAGATAGACCTGTTTGAGCGTATCGGCGGTCACCAGCGTGTAAATCTGGGTGGTGGTAACGGAGGAGTGCCCGAGTAGTTCTTGCACCACGCGCACATCAGCGCCACCTTCAAGTAGGTGCGTGGCGAAACTATGGCGCAGAGTATGTGGGCTCACTTTCGCATCGAGTTCGGCGCGCTCGGCGCTGGATTTCAACACCGACCAGGCACTTTGCCTACTGAGTGGAGCGCCGCGGGTGTTCAAGAACACCCGTGAAGTGCCGCGGCCCTTAACCGCAAACATGAAACGCCCTCTTATCAAATATGCATCAAGCGCCCGCGCTGCATAATCACCAAGTGGCAACTTGCGCTGCTTATCACCCTTACCGACGACAGTGACAGTCCGATTTGTTAAATCAATATCATCCACATCTAGCGTTATAGCCTCGGAGATGCGCGCGCCGGTGCCGTACAACAACTCCAACAGCGCACGGTCACGCAAACCGATCGGTGAATCTAAATCACCAGCGCAGGAGATCAACCTCTCCACGTCAACATAATCAAGTGCCTTGGGCAATCTGCGCGAAGTACTAGGCGGCTGCACATCACAACTTGGGTCAACAAGTGTCAAAGACTCAAGCAGTGCGAAGCGGTGAAATCCACGGACCGAAACCACCGTGCGCGCCGCGCTCGCTGCCGATAAGGCACCGCCGAAAACCGACTCCGAGCGAAGTGACGCCGCGAAATCCGCAACATCATTCGTGGATATTGACCGGACTTCGACCAAACCGCGCACCTCGCACCAGTTCGCATACCGAGTCAGATCGCGCCGATAAGCCGAAACGGTATTGCCAGCTAGCCCGCGCTCGATTGTGATGTGATCGAGATACCCAGCTATCGCCGTGGCGAGCCCGGGACTCAGGCCAAGACCTCATCTAGCGATACGCGCGCGAGCCCAAACGATTCAGCGACCGCGCCGTAGGTGATCTGCCCGGCGTGAACATTAAGCCCCAGAGCCAGTGCGTGATCATCACGTAACGCCTGCTTCCAGCCTTTATCGGCTAAAGCCACCGCATAGGGCAGGGTGACATTGGTTAACGCATAAGTTGATGTGTACGGCACGGCACCCGGCATATTTGCTACGCAGTAGAACACGCTGTTGTGGACGGTGTAGGTGGGGTCGGAGTGGGTGGTAGGCCGCGAATCCTCAAAGCAGCCGCCCTGATCGATGGCAATGTCCACTAAGACTGACCCAGGTTTCATCCGCGAGACCAGATCGTTGCTGATCAGTTTCGGTGCCTTCGCCCCCGGCACCAGCACGGCCCCGATGACTAGATCGGCGTCAATCACTGCGCGCTCAACTTCAAATGAGTTCGATGCGATAGTTTGCATATGACCTTGATAGATGGCATCTACTTGCCGAAGTCGAGCAATATTCTTATCTAGTAGTAGTACTTCGGCTTGCATCCCAAGTGCGATTACTGCGGCGTTCATGCCGGCCACTCCGGCTCCTAGGACAACCACTTTCGCCGCATACACACCAGAGACGCCGCCCATTAGCACTCCGCGGCCACCATGCGCCCGCATCAAGGAATGCGCACCCACCTGAGGCGCCAACCGGCCAGCAACTTCAGACATTGGCGCGAGCAGCGGTAATGAGCCGTCTGGCAACTCAACGGTCTCGTACGCGATTGCCGTGGCTCCTGAACTTATCAACGCATCGGTACATTCGCGTGATGCGGCTAAATGCAAATAAGTAAAAACTATTTGGCCTGATCTAATGCGGTGATACTCAGCTGCGATCGGTTCTTTTACTTTAAGGATTAGGTCGCCTATTGCCCAGACTTCATCGGCCGTTGCCAAGATTTTCGCGCCGGCGGCCAGGTAGTCATCGTTCATGATCGATGATCCCAAACCCGCGTTGTCCTCGATGAAGACCTCGTGCCCGTGCCCAACTAATTCGTGGACTCCTGCCGGGGTGATCGCGACCCGATATTCATGTGTCTTGACTTCGCGAGGAACCCCGACCTTCACAGTGCCTCCTAAACCAGCCGCGAACGCGGCATCGAAGTGCGGACTTATCAGATCGTATGGCCAAGCTAGGTCGGATGTACGCGCCCCTGCTCAAGGAGGGTGGCTCGGACCGGCCACGGCGCATCAGCCGGCCGCAAGTTCGCCCAGCCGTTATCGCGTGCCGCCCAGGCTGCCAAAATCCCGCAAACCGCCGATGGGCTGCTAATCGCTCCGCTCAGGACGAGGTCTTTGGCCGTCGCCAGCGGCACCCACACCCTTGGCAAAAATTCTTCCTCGGCTTCACCGGTGGCCGGCCGGCCGCCGTCCAGTGGCGTCAGCCCCCTGGCTAAATAAACCCGGATACCCTCACTTGAGCCACCGGGGCTGTTCAAAAAATCCACCAGCACCTGCCAGGTTTCGGCCTGAAAGCCAGACTCTTCCGCAAGTTCACGGGCCGCGGTTAACTGCGGTTGCTCACCTGGGATATCGAGTAGCCCGGCCGGTGGCTCGAACAGAGCCATCGCCACCGGATGCCGATACTGGCGTATCAGCAGCACCCGGTCTTGATCATCGATTGCGATAATAGCGACCGCACCAAGGTGTAACAAGATGTCGCGCTCAATAAGTTGCCCGCCAAAATTAACGGTGTCGGTACGAACTGACCAGATCCGACCGGTGAATCGATCAGTGGAACCAACTATCTGGCGGGGCTCAAGAGCATCGGCGACATCGCCTACCCATTCTTCGTCGCCAGAATCAATCATCTGGCAAATTGCGCAGCGCGACTTTCTGCGCGAGCAAGTGCTGCACTAACCAAACCGATAAATAGTGGATGCGCCCTAGTAGGCCGTGACCGAAATTCGGGATGCGCCTGAGTGCCGATGTAATAAGGGTGTACCTGCTCCGGGAGTTCGACAAATTCAACAAGACGACCATCCGGCGAAGTACCGGAGAAGACCAAGCCGGCTTCTTCAAGGGCTGGCCGATAAGTATTTGCAACTTCGTACCGATGCCGGTGGCGTTCGTCAATATAAGGGAGCCCATAGGTGTTTGCCACTTGCGAGCCCTCAAGCAATTTCGCCGGGTAAAGACCCAAACGCATGGTGCCGCCCATATCGCGATCACCAGATACCACATCGCGCTGATCAGCCATGGTCGAAACCACCGGGTGCGCTGTGGTTTCGTCAAACTCAAGTGAGTTAGCATCGGCAAGGCCGGCAACGTTGCGTGCATACTCGATCACCATGCATTGCAAGCCGAGGCAGATACCAAGTGTTGGGATTCCAGTTTCACGTGCGTATCGAAGTGCCCCGAGTTTGCCTTCAATGCCGCGTACCCCGAAGCCACCAGGCACCAAAATGCCGTCTAGGCCCTCCAGTTGCTCGCGTGCCCCAACAGGGCTCGCGCAGTCATCACTGGTGACCCAGCGGATCTCGACCTTGCAATCATTATGGAACCCACCGGCGCGCATTGCTTCGGTAACCGACAGGTACGCATCGGGTAGATCGACATACTTGCCGACTAATCCAATGGTTACCTGCTTGGCTGGATGATGTACCCGGCGCAGTAGGTCATCCCATCTGGTCCAATCCACATCACGGAATGGCAAGTCAAGCCGGCGAACAACGTAGGCATCTAGCCCTTCGGTATGCAGCACCTTGGGGATGTCATAAATACTCACTGCGTCGACCGCCGCGACCACTGCTTCCTCGTCGACGTCACACATCAAGGAGATCTTGCGCTTGATCGCTGTTGGAACAGGGCGATCGGCTCGCAACACAATCGCGTCAGGCTGAATACCGATATTGCGTAGCGAGGCTACCGAATGCTGAGTGGGTTTTGTCTTTAATTCACCAGATGGCCCGATATAAGGAAGCAGTGAAACATGCAGGAAGAACACATTGTCGCGGCCAACTTCGTGGCGCACCTGCCTTACCGCCTCCAAGAACGGAAGTGACTCAATGTCACCGACCGTGCCGCCCACTTCGGTGATGACAACATCGACATCGGGGCCGGCCATCCGACGAATTCGCGACTTAATTTCGTTAGTGATGTGCGGGATGACTTGGACGGTGTCGCCTAAGTACTCGCCACGGCGCTCCTTGCCGATTACCGTGGAATAAACCTGCCCGGTGGTGACATTCGCCGACCCATGCAGTTCGGTATCCAGGAAGCGCTCGTAGTGACCAATATCTAGATCAGTTTCGGCGCCGTCATCGGTGACGAAAACTTCACCGTGTTGGAAGGGGTTCATAGTTCCAGGATCAACGTTGAGATACGGATCCAGCTTCTGCATTGTCACGCGCAATCCGCGAGCCGCAAGCAAACTACCTAGACTCGAGGCGGTGAGCCCCTTACCGAGTGAGGAAGCAACGCCCCCGGTAACGAAGACATGCTTGGTTTGCTTTACTGAACTCACGGGACATCAGACTATCAGTGATTCGACCTGATGCGAACACCTGACCCGCAGGTATTTACTTGGCCAGCCGCTCTTGGGACGCCAAATCGAGGAGTTCTTCGGCGTGGGCGGCGCCAGTTTGCGAGTTGGTTAAGCCTGACAACATGCGTACCAACTCGGTAGTGCGCGCCGCGCCCGTAACCGCTGTCACGCTCGATGCTGTTACTAGCCCGTCAGCGCTTTTGGCAATAACTACATGCTGGTCTGCAAAAGCCGCCACCTGGGGCAGATGGGTGACCACAATTACTTGGGCGGTACGGGCCAGCCGGGCTAACCGGCGGCCGACCTCGACCGCGGCACGACCCCCGATCCCGGCATCGACCTCGTCGAATACGAAGGTAGGCACCGGGTCGACCCCGGCCAGCACCACTTCGATGGCCAACATCACCCGGGACAGTTCACCACCAGAAGCCCCCTTGCCAATGGGCAGCGGGCTTGAGCCCACATGGGGTTGGAGCAAGAACTCGATCTCATCGGCGCCGTGGGTGCCAAATTGCGCCAGCTCTGCCACCGTTTCAACACTGACCTGTAATACCGAGTCAGGCATCGCTAAAGCTTGTAACTCCCCGGTGACGGCAATGGCGAATTTCTTTCCAGCCTTGATTCGAGCGGCTGACAAACTCGCCGCCAACTTGGTTACCGTCGCCTGAGCGGCAATCTCCTGCTCCGCCAGTACCGCTAATCGATCTTCATCACCGAAGACTTCAGCCACGGTTTCCCTGGCCTGCTCCAGCCACTCGAGCACTTCGTCCACACTGCCGCCATATCTGCGCCGGAGGCCGGAAAGTGCATTTCGTCTCTCCTCAACCCAGGCCTGGCGCGCCGGATCAGCATCAATTTCACCCGCATAAGAGGACAAGGTGACCGCGGTATCTGCGGCGATGCTGCTGATTTCGCGAAACCGATCTCGGACGGAAGCCAACTGCGGGTCAACCTCGACCGCTCGATCCAAGGCTTTGGTGGCCGCGGACAAAACCGACAGCACATTTGCGTTAGCCTCACCCGCTCCGGTAACAATCGCCTCGTCGTTACCAACAAGTGCCAAGTGGGCGGTGGCCACATCTTCGAGCAAGGTTCCCGAGTGCACTAATAGCGCGGACTGACGATCTAGATCAAGGTCCTCCCCTGGGAGCGGGGCCACCGACTCGATCTCGGCGATCCCAATTGCCAACATCGCCGCCTCGCGCGCCCGAGTTTGCCGCTGCCCGGTCAACTCCTGAACTACGGCTCGCACCCGGCGCCAATTGGTGAAGGCACTTTGATACTCGGCCAGTAATTTCGCGGCAGCAGCACCGGCGTATCGATCCAAAAGCTCACGCTGCTTACCTGATTGCCGTAAGCGCAATTGCTCAGACTGCCCGTGCACCGCGACAAGATCGCCCGCTACTTCTTGCAAGAGGGTCACCGGGACAGTGCGCCCGCCGGCGAACGCCCGGCTTCGGCCTTCACCGGCAACCGCACGCGCCAGGAGCACTTGTGCTTTACCGTGCTCAATATCTATTTCAGCACCGGCCTCGCTCAGGCGATTAAGGACAACTGTCGAGTCTTTTTCAACAAGTGACCACTCACCATCAACTTCAGCGCGATCACTGCCGTGACGCACCACCTGAGCATCGGCTTTACCGCCGGCGAGCAAACTCAAGCCGGTAAGGACCATTGTTTTACCGGCACCGGTCTCGCCGGTAATTGCGGTTAGGCCCGAGCCAAATGCGATGACCGCATCATCTATGACGCCCAGCCCGCGGATCCGCAAACTCTCGATCACGCAATGCCTCGAGTGCCGCCCCGCCAGCCTTGAACTGGCAAATCAAATTTCGCAACTAGCCGATCAGTAAACGGCGCGGTAGCAAGTCGGGCAAATAACACCGGCTGCGGATGCTGACGAACCTCGACGCGCGCACCTTCGGCCACCTCGAACATGCGTCGGCCGTCAGCAGCAAGCACCGCGGAACTAAACGGCTGAATCTCAAAGGCAATAACACTTCGCGGTGAAACCACTAACGGGCGGGCAAATAGTGCATGTGCGCTAAGGGGCACCACCAGCAAGGCCGCTACCTCGGGCCACACCACCGGACCACCCGCGGAGAACGCGTATGCGGTGGAACCAGTTGGAGTAGCAGCTACCACGCCATCACAGCCCCAGCGCGAAAGTGGCCGCCCATCTACCTCGACAACAAGGTCGATCATGCGCTCGCGGCTAAGTTTTTCAATGCTTACCTCATTTAGTGCCCAAGACTGTGCGACGAGTTCACCGGCAGCCAAGATACGCACCTCAATTGCCATGCGCTCCTCAACATGCCAGCGATGATTTATTACCGCATCGACAACGGCATTTACCTCCTCGGACTCTGCCTCGGCAAGGAACCCGACGTGGCCGAGGTTGACTCCGAGAATTGGTGCACCAGATTCCCGCGCCCTTTCAGCCCCACGCAAGATCGTGCCATCACCCCCCAGCACCACCACCACATCGCAACCATCACCGGCATGCTCATCGGCCGAAACCGCATCAACTTCGGGGGGGCCATCGAAGGCGGCTGCGGCCGCCGACCACTGATCAAGGTCGTCAGCCGCCATCGAGACTTTGACACCTTCGGCCTGCAGCGCATTTGCAACCAGCAGTGCTACCTCGCGGGCCTCCGAGCGGCGCGGATTGATAACCAACAACACCCGGGTTGCTGAACCACTCATGCCGGCCCTTCCTCGACTGCGGTGCGGATCGCGACATCAAGTGCTGCCGCATTGATGCCATTATCCCCATTATCTCGATCACCCGGTGCGACCTGTTCAAGCCAGAGGAAGTACTCCACATTGCCGGCCGGCCCGGGCAGCGGGCTTGCAGCCACCCCTCGTACGCGTAGCCCCAGACCGGTTGCCGCCAGGGCCACCGACCGTACCGCGCCCGCCCGTAACTCTGGGTCGCGAACCACCCCTGCACCGACCGCCTCTTTGCCAACCTCGAATTGGGGCTTCACCATCACCAGGTAGTCAGCGGCTGGCGCCGAACAGGCAACCAGCGCCGGGAGTACCACCTGTAGGGAGATAAATGAGAGGTCGGCGACTACCACCGATGCCAGCCAGGGCAACTTCTCGGCACTCAAGGTACGGACGTTCGTGCGCTCCATTAGGTGAACCCGTGGGTCACCGCGCAGCGGCCACGCCAACTGGCCATACCCAACATCCACCGCCAGTACCCGAGAGATCCCCCGCTCTAGCAAGACTTGGGTAAACCCGCCGGTTGACGCACCGGCATCAAGCCCATCGCGACCGGCAACCTTAAAATCGGTAAATGCGTCTAGGGCGCCGATGAGCTTGTGGGCACCACGCGAGACATAGTGCGCACCTTCATGGCCAACATTGACAACTATTGACGCATCACTATCGACTTGGGTCGCGGGCTTCAGCGCTACCGTGCCGCGCACCAGCACATTTCCAGCGGTGATGAGTACACGCGCTTGATCACGCGAACGAGCCAACCCCCGTCTCGTCAATTCCGCGTCGAGCCGGCGCAGGACCATTACCGGCTACGGGCCGGTGCTTAGATCAGCTAGCCGCTGATGCAACTGCCGATGGACGCCTTCGTAAACTGCGATTCGCTCGCCTGGCGGCAGATCTTCAAGCTGGGTTAACTCATCTAATGCCGCGTCAATGCCGACATCACCCGTTGGTTCCCAAACAGCCAGCGCTAACTCGGTATTAATTTCTTCGAGTACGAGTACGTCATCGATTTCAAGATCTTCGTCAGACACCCTTAGCTCCTTCATTGACGACAACGACTTTCTTCTTTTTCTTTTTCAGTGGAATGTCTGCAGGCGCAGCGGAGTCACTAGCCGGAGGTTGTGGCGCTTGCGTCGGCGGGTTATCGCCCGCACCGGACTTTAGATCAAGCAACTGCTGCTCGAGGCGCTGCACATGGCGCCGAAGTGCTGCGAGTTCATCCTCGCGCACAAAACCCATGCGCCCTACCGCGCGATCAACCTCAGAGCGAATCAGGCCCAGCAGCATTTCGCGGTTCTCTTTGCTGGTGCTTACGAGATCATCTGCCAGCTCCTGCACCTGCCCAACCACATCGGGGGCTTTCGCGGACATATTCAGGCCTTGGCTAACCAGTGCCATCGCAATCTCTTTGGCTTTAGCTGCGGTAACTTCGGTGAGGCCGCTGGCCATCTGCAAATAGCCTCGCAGGTCTTCAAACATCAATTCCTCCAAGTACTGGTGCGGCTAATAAGCCGAAGGTGAAGTCCACGTTACCCCTTCACCCACCTGAGGTGCTCCCATGAGGTCCCGGCACTCAAGCACGAAAGATCTGGTGCCACATAGGTGGGCTCCTCAAGCGCGGTCGCACCTGCAAGCTGACTTTCACCAGTTACCCCGGTCATGACCAGCAAAGTAGCCATCCCCAACCGGTTGCCCGCGGCAATATCGGTATCAAGGCGATCACCGATCATCAGTGGTCGGGTGGATCCGGTGCGGGCCAGGGCCTCCAGCAGCAGCGCCGGCTCCGGCTTGCCCCCAACTCCATTTGGCCTGCGGCCGGTGGCATGTGCAACGGCCTCGACCATGGCCCCGTTGCCCGGAGCCAACCCCCGCGGGGTCGGGAAAGTTGAATCCAAATTGGTAGCGATCCAAAGCAATCCGGCGGCGACGGCAAAAGTGGCCTCGGTCAATGCCCGCCAATCCAAATCCATCCCGATGCCCTGTAAAACCCCAACCGGTGAATCGTCAGCAGACTCCACCGGAACAAATTCACGTTCGCGTAAAGCCTCGAATACCCCCGGACCTCCGATGGCCAAAATTCGACTCCGCGGTGGGACGAGGTCAGCAAGTAAGGACACCCCGGCCTGTGCGGAGGTAACGACATCACTTGCGCTTGCCTGAATACCCAAACTTTGTAAGTGTTCGCTCACCTCGCCCGGGGTACGCGATGCATTGTTAGTGATGTAGCAACACCGCACCCCCTGCTCGTGGGCCGCCCTAATGCCTTCAATGGCACCGGGCACCGCATGTGGGCCGATATACACGACGCCATCTAGGTCAAAGAGCAACAAATCGAATAGTTCGGGCAAAGAGGAACTCATAACTCATCGACCTCGTAGACGTCAATGATTGGGGGCCCACTAAGTGGCCCATTCAACGGGAGTTGATCAGCTGCCCGGGCCCGCAAGGTGGCCTTGACCTGGCTGAGGGCTTTGCCGTATTCGGTGCGATCAGGACGCATCACAAATGCCATTGAGAGATGGTCACGGGCCAGGACAAATTCCTGCTGCCGCCAAAGTGACATCCCCATCCCAAAATGCGCGTAGTCATCGTCGGGAGCAACCGCCAATAGTGCGCCAAATGCGGAGACCGCATCGCCATAGCGCCGCGCATCAAATACCGCTCTGGCATACGCCTCAAGTACTGACCGGGAGCCGGGTTCGGCCTCGAGTAGGCGTTCTAGTAGTTGTGCTGCTGCATCACTGTTACCCGAAGCCAATAGGTCTTGAGCCCGCTGATACCACTCGTATGGGCTGCCGGTTGGGCCGGCAAGACTGGATTCGGAGTTCGACACGCCCCTATGGTGCCACGTTGGCCCAGGTGATGCAGGCGGCGCAGGCGGCGCCGCTTAAATCCGCGCTGCGGCTACGGCGCCAATTTAAACCGCACCAGCCTTCGCGCCTCAACTTCCATGGAACTGGCTAACCCAGTACCTGATCGCCAAAACCTGCGCCGCAACACCCCTTGCACTTCAATCCATTGCCCCGGATCTAACAGTGCCAAGCGAGCGATAATCGGTGATCGCATCGCCTGACATGCGATCGTGTCTACTTTCGTGCGGCCCCATTGCTCACGAACCGGGCGGTCAATAATTACTGAGAATACGGTGATGACGTCACCACTGGGTAGTTGACGCGCCTCGATTGAGTTGCCCAACCTGCCAATGAGGTTGACCTCATTGCGTGAACCTGGCCCGTCAAGGGTGGTGTTGGGTTTATTGGCCATGGACGCTCCTAATTCAAATACCGGGTACGTGCCAGTAGCTCTGGCCGCCGGATTCGACTGTGTCGTATTCGTGAATAGACCGCATTAGCCAATTCACTTGCTGTGCAGGCCTTGACACCTCACACTTAGCCTGTGGGAAACCCAATAACTACCGCCCTCGGCGATGAAGTATTTGAAATTGATACTCAAATGGGGGGGCACGCTGGTATTACCGCCAGTTACCTAATCAGGTCGAGTAAGCCCTGCTTGGTCGAAACTGGCACGGCGAGATCAGCCCCGATGGTCGTTGACTCACTTCGCGAACTTGGTATCGATGCCGCGGATTTGGCCACGATCGTGGTAACCCATATCCATCTTGATCATGCCGGCGGCGTTGGTGATCTCGCCACGGCCTTCCCCAATGCCACCATCGTGGTACATGAAAAGGGGGCGCGCCATCTCGCTGATCCAACCAAACTTGTGGCAAGCGCCCACCGGGTTTTCGGCCCGGATATGGATCGCCTATTTGGTGACCTCTTGCCCACCCCCGTGGAGCGCATCGTTTCGCTCGGTGACACCGGCAGCATCGATTTAGGTGACGGCCGGGTGCTTACGACTTTCCATAACCCAGGCCACGCCTCGCACCACGTTGGACTACTCGATTCACAGACCGGTGACCTCTATACCGGCGATGCAGCCGGTGTTTATGTGCAGCAAACCGCGCAGGTGCGCCCTGCTACCCCACCGCCAGATTTTGACCTTGACCTAGCGCTCTCATCTTTGGCACGCATGCGCGATGCGGGTGCCGAACGCTTGCTTTTCTCCCACTACGGCCCCGTCACGGCCGTCCACGATGTGCTCGCTGAATCTGAGGCCGAACTTTGCTACTGGGTTGAAGCGGTACGTGAGGCCAGATCACAGTCACCCGATATCGATCACGCAGTGGCGCTAGTGAAAGAACGCGATCGCGCACGTCATATGGACTTCTACGCCGACCCCGATCGAGTCACCACTTACGAAGACCTCTCAAGTGTGCAAGCCAATGTGATGGGTATCAGTCGTTGGCTGGATCATCAGGAGAACCAATCTCCTCAGTAAAGGCAATACCCGCGAATTCCTCGCAACGTTCGGCCGCGTCTGTAGCCCCGTCAATATCAGAGGCCGCCGCGCGTTCCATCCACTCCCAAGCTTCCGTAGTTCTACCTACCTGAGCCAAGAAATCCGAGTACGCATACTGCAGTCGCGCCCTTGCGGTGCCCGGGCGCAACTTCGTTAGCTCTGGAACCTGCAAGGTGACGACAGCAGCATCGAGTTGGCCTAGATCAGCACGTGCGCCTGCCCCAACGATCAAGAGCTCAGCACGAGTTTCATCATCAAGGGTCTTTGTATTCGTGGTCTTTATTAGATCGAGCGCCTTTTGTGGTCGACCCAACCCGCGCTCACAGTCCACGATCATCGGGATAAACGCATTTGATCCAGTCATGCGACGGGCCGTGCGCAACTCCGATATTGCCTCGGGAAACTTACCGGCCTTATATGCAGCAACACCAGCGGCTTCGCGGACCGCGGCAACACGACCTGCTCTACGCCTAGCTGCCTCGATGTGCGCCATCGCTAGTTCTACATCGTCGGCGGCCATCGCCAAATCTGCCGCAACCAAGTGACGCGCAACGATTTCGGCGAGTCCATCCGGCAACGTCCGAAGCTCTAAGAGCACCGAACGGTCAAGCTGTTCCGCGGTAATCTCATCTGGGATCTGCGGGTCGCGTGGGCGATCTGAGAGTGGGCGGTCAGGGATCTGCCGATCCGTCCGCGGACGATCGTTCCAGGGCCGATCACCGGACGGACGATCCGAACGGGGCCGATCACTAGACGGGCGATCACTTCGCGGCTTATCACTCCAAGAACGTTCCCCACTTGGAC
>CAMDKJ010000012.1 GCA_945900705.1 Bifidobacterium breve
TTACCCAATCTGGGTTCGGTTAATTCGGACTGCCAAGAATCAAACTTCGCCCAATATGGCTCAAAGTTTGCAATAACACCAAGTTCGGCAAACCGGCCAATATCTGCTTCATCAACCAATTGGGTGTGCGCAATGACCGGGCGACGATCACGCGCACCGTTGACCAAACTGGCGTGCTCAATTGCATCAAGGGCCATTCGCGCCGCGCCATCACCGATCGCATGGATATGTGGTTGAAATCCAAGGGCATCAATGGCCGCTACCGCACTATTTAGTTCGTCGGGCTGCCAATTTGGTAGACCCTTAGAATGGGGGCAGTCGCAATACGGTTCAAGCAGCGCGCCGGTTGCTGACTCGATAACCCCGTCGGCAAAGAACTTTATGGTATTCGCAACAAGTCTTGGCGAGCCAGCTTCCTCAACCCGAGCTCGGGCGGCGACAAACTCTTCAATCTGCTGGCGCCAATTATTTGAATCCGCCCAAAGGGCCATCGCCACTTTGCAGGTAACCAGGCCGCGACGGTCGGCTTCGATCCAAGTATTAACATCGGTGGCTTCCACCCAAGCATCTTGGACCCAGGTCAAGCCGGCGGATGCAAAGCATTCGTTGGCGTGGGCGATAGCGCTCATGCGGGTCTCTAGTGCGACCGGGGGCAGTAGCGCGTAAACCGGACGCCAAGCACCCCACTCACGCAAGGTACCTGTTGGTTCGCCAGTAGTGTCCATCACCACCTCACCATCATGCGGCTGCACCAGGTCGCGCGTGTAGCCAGCCCGACGTAAGGCTTCAGAGTTGACCCAAACAGTGTGGTAATCCGTGGCGCGCAACACGACCGGGCGATCTGGAACCACCGCATCGAGCCAGGCGGCCAGAAAGACACCATCAGGTGCCAACGTGTGATCGAAACCCTCGCCACGAATCCACTCAGCGTTGGGGCGCGCAGCCGCCCATTCGCCAACTGCAAGTGCAATGTCCTCGACACTTACTAGGTCGCGTACCGGTGCAAATTGCTGCTCAAGGCCGCCGAAGACTGGGTGCACGTGGCCATCACCAAAGCCGTAGCAAATGAACCCACCTGCCGCGTCAATCACCACGTCAGCCGGCAGCCGTTTTGCGGTGGCTCCAACAGCCAAAATACTGCCCTCGTCGATAAGGACAGCGTCGGTTACCGCAATATCGCCACCGGGTAGCCGCATACCAGTCCAAACGGTGGCATTTTGAATCCGAACGGTAGCCATTGGCACTCCTGATAGCGAGTTGCAAGGATCCGCGGACACCACCGCAGACTAGATGCACAGAACTGTACATTGTGGTTTCCGACAAGGCAGGGGATAGCGCGTTTGAAGATCCGTGAAATACGGCCATCTGAGTTTGCGGCCATAGGTGACCTATGTGTGCAGGCTTACGAGGCTGGAGGCCACCTCGAACCGGGCAGCCCATATGCCGAAACAATGCGCGATGTCGCCCATAGATCAACCGCGGCCACAGTGCTGGTGGCCGAGAATGGGGGGCAAATCGTTGGTACCGTCACTATTTGCTCACCGGGCTCCCCTTACGCTGAAATTTGTCAACCAGGTGAGTTGGAATTTCGCTTCTTGGCCGTGGAACCCAACAACTGGGGCCAAGGCGTGGGCGAGAAACTTGTTCGTGAATGTGAAGTGCGGGGTCGAGTAGTTGCTACCCAATTAGTGATCTGTGTGATAGATATAAATATTGGCGGGCACCGCTTTTATGAAAAACTGGGTTTTGATCGCCTACCAGAGCGAGACTGGGAGCCACGGCCAGGGATTAATCTGCAGGCATACCGCAAGGCGCTTCAAAACTAGTAAAATGTTGCCCGATCAACTACGGCCCGGGTAACGGTTCCGACTCCAATGCGCTTTGACTGCCCAGAAGTCAAAGTATGAGTCGCACTCACCGCGAAAGAAATACGATTGCCAACCACATCGATAACTTCAGCATGTGCGTGAACTTTGGCATTGATCGGAGACGCGGCGATGTGGTCAACTTCAACCCTAGTGCCGACCGAGGTGAGTCCCGGCGCTAGCCGTCCGGTGAGCGCGGCACAGGTGGCTGCCTCCAGTAGCGCGATTAAGCGCGGCGTTGCCAAAAAGGGCACCTCACCGCTGCCCATCCATTCGGCAGTATCGGCCGGCGTCACAGTCATGGTGGCGTCACCATGTGCATTGAGCAGATTATCGAGCGGCGAATCAGGCATCGTCCTAACCAGCCCAGCTACAAGACAATGGCGATGACATCGCCTTCACGAACTACATCGCCGGGCGCCACGACAATCTCGGTGACAATTCCGGCTTCCTCCACAATAACTGGTATCTCCATTTTCATGGACTCAAGAATCACCAGAGTGTCGCCAACACCAACTTCGTCACCGACGGTGGCCAAGACCGTAAGGACCGATGCGACCATTTCAGCACGTATGGTCTGTGACATTTGCCCTCCTTAGACTAAGACGCCATCATTCCATGATTTAGCACCTGATGGCGCCATTAGTCTCGATAAGTGGCGCTGATCTGCCTAACTTCGGCAACTATCCGCGCTCGGCATTCAGCTGTGATCTCAGCCCCACCGCATGACCGCTTAACCATGGCCTTAATGGACACTTCGGCGGCATAACTATCACTACATGGCGGGCATTCAGACAGGTGCGTAGTGACTTCTAAGTAATGAACCTCGTCAATCTCGCCGTCAACATATAAATAGGTCAGCGATAGCACCTCGGTACACGGTGTCGCGTGCGGGTTTCCGCAACTCATGACCGAACCCCTTCAGTCGGAGCCGCCGAGATAAACCCACGCCCGGTCGCGTAGTCGGTAAGTTGTTCACGCAGGAGCCTGCGCCCCCGATGCAGCCGTGACATCACCGTGCCCACCGGTGTCTCCATGATCTCGGCGATTTCTTTATAGGAGAACCCTTCGACATCAGCCAAATAAACCGCGAGCCGAAACTCCTCTGGCACCGCTGCAAGTGCTTCCCTTACTTCTGCGTCGACCAAATGATCAAGTGCTTCGACCTCGGCCGAGCGCAGCCCCGTAGAGGTATGCGATGCGGCCTCGTGGATCTGCCAATCCGTTAAATCATCAGTGCCTGTTTGATACGGTTGACGCTGCTTCTTGCGGTAAATATTGATGTAGGTATTCGTCAGAATACGAAATAGCCAGGCCTTCATGTTCGTGCCATCTACAAACGAGTCGAACGCCGCAAATGCTTTTATGTAGGTCTCTTGCACGAGATCTTCAGCATCTGCGGGATTACGCGTCATTCGAAGTGCGGCTCCATACAGTTTGTCCATCAAAGGCATGGAGTCGCGCTCGAAGCGCTCGGACCGCGCCTTCGCGGTCTCAATACCGGCTTCGACCCGCGCATTTGCATTCTCGGTCATCGACCCGAATCCTATTGGTGCGGTTTTGGTATCAAGGAGGAGCACACCTCTTGAAACTCCGATGGGCCCGCGGGTATTCCGGGCAGGGCCAAAATCAAGGCCGGACCGTTATTGCTGACCTTATTTACCGCGGTCGACACCGGATAGGCAGCCAAAGACACCGGGGTTTTTACCCCGGCCAAGGCCAATTCGCCGCCGATTGCATGGTCGAGCCAACCGGAGCGGTCAGCTCGCGAGATCAGCACCGGCATCCGGTCGTGAATCCGTGAGATTTCACCCTTCGCAGCGGTCGTGATGATCGTGCAGGTCATCAACCAGGATGCCGGATCGGGCTCTGAAACACTGGGATCCCGCCACCACTCATATAGGCCCGCCATCGCCAGGGGTGCTCCATCAGCAGCGTGGATATAGAACGGCTGCTTTGGTGAGCCGGACCACTCGTAATAGCCATTGGCCGGGATAAGGCAGCGTCGCTTACCAAAGGCACTGCGAAATGAGGGCTTGTCGGCAACGGTTTCAACACGAGCATTTATCATGCGTGAAGCCATGGACTTATCTTTGGCCCAAGAGGGAACTAGCCCCCAGCGGGCAACTTCAAGTGCATTACCGGGTATATCGCTGTCTTGACGATCCACGACCACATATACCCGCTTGGTTGGTGCCACGTTGTAATCGACTAGCAGGCTCTCCACCGGAGGGCTAACGACTTCAAATTCGGCCACTAGTGCAGCCGGGTCAAGGGCCGCTACATAACGTCCGCACATGGACTAGGAATCCTCCATCACAGCCGATGAGTCAGTACTCTTGAAAAGCATTAACTGCTGTCGGAAATTGTCGAGTCGGCCGACGAGTGAGACCGAAGCAAGCACATCACTTACCACTTCATTATGGCCAACAAGTTCATCCGCGGTGAGCCGCAATCGTGCGTGTAATTCGTGGTCGGCCGCGGCCAGCCTTTGCTCATTGGTACCGCCGAGTGGCTCCCCCTTCGCACCGAGTGCGACCCGAGCCATCTCCGCGGCCAGCGCCGTCACCTTGCGTAGTTCGTCAGCGGTAAGGCTGGGCTGTAAGTCGCGGTCATAGAGCAGATTGGCTGCCCCCGCAATTCCACGAATTTGGATGACGATCCCACCCATCGCTCGTAGCTGCAGCGCATCTGCATCGAGACGGCTTCTGACCTTGCTCCCGCGCGGATTAAATTGCACACTCTCGGCTAATCGCACCAGTTCGCTCAATGCATCCGCCATGAGTGGCTGCAAAGCCCTGCTCGCGGTGATGTACTCATGAATTTCATCGTTTTTCAAAGCCGACTTGGCCCGTCCACTTTCGTTTCCGATCGCTTCTAACAAGTCGATTGCTGCATCACGTGGAAGTTGCAGTTTCGCCTCAAAAATCTCCGGCTTGGGTCGGGGTGGGTAGATGTAGATTGCAGCGATGCCAATGGCCCCACCAATTACCACATCTAATACGCGCCAAAGATCCTGAACCAAGGTGTTTGGACCAATCGCCATCACAAAAATCACCGCGGTCGGGATCTGCAGCTGGCCACCAATCGACCAGGGCAGGGCTCGCGCGACGAGGAGCGAAACTAGTGCGGCGATGGCAAAAGACCACCAGGTCAAGCCCACCCAGTTAACCCATAAAGCCGAAACCAAGACCGCGGCGCCGGTACCGATGATCCGCTGAAGCGAGACACCCAAAGTGCTCCAGGGCGAAGTTTGTACGACCAAGAGCGCCGTAAGCGGCGCAAAAAAACCCAATTGGCTATGGGTTAGCGAAATTGCGACCAGCCACGAGACGCTAATCGCAAGGGTTAGCCGCACTACTTGGCCAATTGAGCCAAGGCCGCGCCCCCCTTGCAGGAGCACCCCCGAAATACTCATTTCGGGGAGCAGATCGAGCCCGTGATTGGTCTTGGCCACCGGCCCAGCGTAGTGCCAATGAGCGGACCTCATATGCTGCTTCGTATGCCTGAAATGAGTCGTCGGAATGTTCTCGTAGCCGGGGTTTCCCTGGGGTTCGCACTAACGACTTCTGGGGCATCGGCACTGCGTGCTTTAGCGGCTGATGGGGTGCGCACCGTCAGCGTCCTAGGTGATTACACGATCCGCAATGCCACGACCGGTTGCGAGGTTTCGGTCACCGTGCGCAAAGGCATACGGAGCATCACCTCGAATGGACTACCCGATTATCAACCAAGTATCTTTCCTAATTCGGGTAACCCCAACACCATCAGCGCGCAGAACTATTCATACACCTTGCCGACGAAACCAAAACTCACGGGGATCACGCCATTCGAAATCCCGCAGTCATTCGGTATCTCAGTTGACGGAGTGCTCTTCGATCCTTTCGCCGCCGAGTATTGGAACAACGACCGAAGCAGCGGTTGGCAGTACTACGCACTAGGTGGTGGGGTCAATTTAGGTATTGACCGGAACAATGCTCATGTGCAGCCCAGCGGCGCCTACCACTTGCACGGGATCCCCGATGACCTCCTCAATGTCCTTGGGAGTTCGCGGCATTCACCACTTGTTGGATGGGCCGGTGATGGCTTTCCTATCTATGTGCGCAACGGTTACGCGAATTCGAAGAAGGTCGGCAAGGTCCGGTCCATAAAATCCTCTTACCAACTCAAAACCGGTACGCGCCCCTCCGGGCCGGGCGGCACCTACAACGGCTGGTTCAATCAGGACTACGAGTACGTAAAAGGTTCTGGTGATCTAGACGCCGCTAACGGGCGCTTTTGCGTGACACCGGACTACCCCAAGGGCACCTACGCGTATTTCATCACCGACGGTTTCCCGAGTGTGCCAAATGCCTTCGCGGCAAGCATCTCAGCAAGTTTTCTCGCGAAGGCACCTGCCGGAGGCGGACCACCACCTAGGGCAAAGACCTGATGCCCGCAGCCAACACCCCGGGCAGTGAGCCGAAAGCGGCTACCAGCTTTTGGCCAGCACCCACCGCCGATGCCCCCGTATCCGCCAAGGTATCGGTACCAGGATCTAAATCTGCTACCAACCGCGCCCTCGTCCTTGCCGCACTTGCTGATGGCCCAAGTCGAATTAGTGACGCACTCGATGCCCGTGATACCCGGTTGATGATCAATGCGTTAGTCGCTGTTGGCGTCGATATTAAAATCAGCCCTGCTCGCCAACCCGGCAATTTTGACCTACTTGTCACCCCTAGACCGCTACGCGGCCCCGCAACAATAGATGTCGGATTAGCTGGCACCGTAATGCGGTTCGTCCCTCCATTAGCAGCACTCGCTACCGGTGAAGTGAATTTTGACGGGGATATTGGTGCCCGCAGCAGGCCCATGGCAACCACACTTAACGCACTTGTCGACCTTGGCGTTAGCGTTACCGGTGAACAGTTGCCATTTACCATCGTCGCAACTGGTTCAGTTTCAGGGGGTCAAGTAACAATCGATGCGTCAACATCGAGTCAGTTCGTCTCTGCTCTCTTGCTATCAGGTGCCAGATACGAAAATGGCATCACGATTGCGCATATTGGGCCACCGATACCAAGTCAGCCCCATATTGACATGACGATTGGAATGCTGGCCGAGCACGGCGTCGAAGTTGACACGTCAATTGTCAATACCTGGAGGATTCGACGTCAAACCATCGGGGCAATTGATCGCCGCATCGAACCTGACTTATCCAATGCTGCCCCCTTCCTTGCAGCCGCAATGGTTACCAAGGGCACCGTGACCATTCAGGGCTGGCCGGCATCGACCAGCCAACCCGGTGATGCCTTGCGCGGACTCCTGCAGCGCATGGGCGCCCAAGTCAGTCTTAATGAGAATGGCTTGACGGTTTCAATGTCAGGTCACATTTTGGGTATCGATGCCGATCTTGGCGCGGTTGGTGAATTGACGCCAACAATCGCCGCACTGGCCGCACTGGCCAAAGGCCAAAGTCACTTAACGGGTATCGCGCATTTACGCGGCCATGAGACCGATCGTCTCAAAGCACTCGCACATGAAATAACGCACCTGGGGGGCGATGCCGTAGAAACACCTGATGGCTTGCACATCCGCCCAACTTTCATGCACGGCGGGCGTTGGGCCACCTACGCCGATCATCGGATGGCGACGGCTGGTGCCGTAATCGGCTTGCATGTGCGCAATGTTGAAATCGAAGACATAGCAACCACCGACAAAACTCTGCCCGACTTCCCGGGCCGCTGGTCGCAATTGCTAGGTGCCGAAATTTCCACCGGTGACACGTGAGTCGACAGCGCGAGCGCATGAATCGCCTCGACGAGGACGACGTACGCATTCGGCCCACCCGCGGCAAGTCAAGACCCAGATCAAAGGATCGCCCTGCACACGAAGAAGCCAAGGCTGGAACCGTAGTAGCCGTTGATCGCGGTCGATTCACCGTGGCCTTGGCCGACAGTGAGACCAACGATGAGCGCACGATTATCTACGCGGTTAAAGCCCGCGAGATCGGGCGAAAAGGCCTCGTCGTCGGCGATTTCGTCGACCTCGTCGGTGATCTAAGCGGCACCGAAGACACCCAAGCTCGAATTGTTCGACGCCAGGAGCGAATCTCAACTCTGCGCCGCACCGCCGATGACACTGACCCGGTCGAGCGAGTCATCGTGGCCAATGCCACCCAACTTGCGGTGGTAACCGCCACCATCAACCCTGACCCGAGCCCCGGGCTGATCGACCGAGCATTTGTTGCCGCCTATGACGCCGGCATTCAACCGCTGCTGATAGTCACCAAAACCGATCTACACTCCCCCGCTGAATTGAACCGAATGTACGTGCCACTTGATATTCCAGTTTTCGAAATTCACCTGAAACTTCCGACACCAAGATTGGTCGATGCATTGCGCAATCAGGTAACCGTCGTCGTCGGGCACTCCGGCGTTGGGAAATCCACACTGGTTAATGCGATTGTGCCCGGCACCGACAGATCCACCGGTGGCGTTAATCTCGTCACGGGAAAGGGCCGGCACACTTCGACGAGTGTTGTTGCCATACCGCTGGCCGGCGGCGGGTGGATTGTCGATACTCCGGGTATTCGCTCATTCGGCCTCGCCCACGTCAACGCCGATCGCGTCATTAGCTCATTCGCAGATTTGGCACCCGGAATCACGAACTGCCCGCGGGCCTGCTCGCACGATGAACCAGATTGTGGCCTAAACCTGTGGGCTCCTGATCAGCCACCTGCGGTACAAGAACGCCTTGCCTCAATGCGCCGGCTACTTGCCGGGGTGGCACTACCAGCCGGTTAATTGGTTTGCGATATTTTGAATAACCAGGTCGCTTCAGCCCCGGAATGCCCGACCCGGATAACCCAATAAGTTGCAAAAACCGCGAGCATAATTAGCAAAACGGCTAGGAATCGAAGCCAAACAGGCCGGTGGCGATTGCCGGGGATACCTCGATCAAAGAGCCAAAACACGAGAAGCACCACGAAGAACGCGAGCGCTATCAAGGGCATCGTCTCGCCAAGTTCTGAATGCACCTGCGGTAGGCCGACCCGCGCCGCCAGGGCCTTACCAGACTCCTTGCTGATCACCGAGAGCCCAACGCAGGCAAAGGCGAATAGCACTACCAATGGAGCGAAGCGCCGGGAGAAGCGCGGTGAGCAGGCCATAAAAATTGCCCCAATGGCGCTCAGGGGTAAAAGCACCACGACCGAATGAATCACCAAGGCGTGCACCGGGAGTCCGAATACTGTGTCTAACGGCAAGTCCACATAAACAAATATATCGGCAACCGATAGATTTCAGCGCGTGACACCCGACTCCGCGTCTGACCTTGAGCTCGCACTCTCGATGGCTGACACCGCCGATGCAATCACGATGGCGCACTTTCTTTCACTTGACCTAGTCATCGATACCAAACCGGACTTAACACCGGTGACCGAGGCCGATCGGCATTGCGAGCAAACCTTACGAGAGCTGCTAAACGAGCAGCGCCCGACGGATGCCGTGCTCGGCGAGGAGTTCGGTGTCACCGGCGATTCGAATCGGCAGTGGATTATCGACCCAATCGACGGCACGAAAAACTATGTACGCGGGGTGCCGGTATGGGCGACCTTGATTGCGTTGGCGCTCGATGACGAGGTAGTCATTGGGGTGGTATCCGCACCGGCACTCGGTCGGCGCTGGTGGGCCCGGGTCGGCGGTGGCGCTTGGCAGTCAACATTTGGCGCACCTGCCACCAGCTTGCGGGTTAGTTCAGTGCACTCAATCGCCGATGCCTCATTGTCTTATTCGGATTCGGTGGGTTGGGAAAATGCGCTGCCGAAATTGATCGCAGCCACCTGGCGCCAGCGCGCCTACGGTGATTTTTGGTCGCATATGCTCGTCGCCGAAGGTGCCGTGGATCTATCAGTGGAGCCAGCAGACCTAGGCCCCTGGGATGTTGCGGCGCTGATCCCGATAGTCACCGAAGCCGGTGGCAATATCACCGCCATTGACGGCACCCCGGTATTGCGGGGCGAGTCTGCCGTTGCGTCCAATGGCCTGCTGCATCAAGACTTGCTCCGGCTACTCGCCGACTGAACTAACTCGCTCGCGAACCACCAATGGCATCCCCGCGGGAGGCCTTATCGTTACCAACGGGTTGCCCGCGGGTAGTTGGGCCCCGCCCGCAAACTCGACCTCGAAGCGCCCGCCCAAGCCGGCCAACATTAAAACTCCTTCAAGATTAGCGAAATCTCGGCCTACACAAAGCCGTGGGCCGTAGCCGAATGGAATGAACGCGGTGCGATCTATTTTACCGCCCAGGAATCTATCTGGATCGAAATCATTTGGCTGCTCCCAGATAGCTGGATGCCGATGCAATAAATATGGACTCAAGATGATGAGCGCGCCGGCCGGGATCTGGCAGCCGCCAAGCACGTCGTCAACAAGTGCCTTTCGGGTAATCAACCATGCGGGTGGATAAAGGCGTAAAACTTCGTCAAATATCGCCCGAGTTACCGGCAAATTCGCATAATCGGCAAACGTCACCCGCCGTCCTCCAACTACCTCGTCAATTTCATCCTGCATTCGTTTTTGCCATCTCGGGTTAGCCGCGAGTAAACCCCACGCCCAAGTTAAGGCGCTGGCCACGGTCTCGTGCCCTGCGACAATGAACGTGACCATTTGATTGCGAATCTCAATTTCGGTGAGCCCAACACCATCATCACCTCGGACCGAAAGCAAGATATCGAGCATGTCCGATGGCGGATTACGATTTTGGGCACGTCGCTCTTGAATCATGGCATGCACCGCGGCGTCTAATTGACCATTGGCCCGACGCAATATTCGATTCGCGGGTGTCCGAACCCAAGCCGGCGGCGAAATCGGCACCCGAGCCCGGGCGATGACAACGTCTAATGCACTTAATGTTGCACTGGCTAATTGCTCAGCGTCTCGAGTTAGGTCGGTGCCGAATAATGCATGGCCCACCACCTCCAATGCGCCGTGCATCATCGCCGCATCAACATCCATTACGGTGCCAGAACCTGTTCGGCGCCAATCATCGGTTATGCGATCGATCGCGACCGCGATGTGAGCGGCGATCTCAGCAAGGCTCTCGTGATGAAATGCCGGCTGCACCATCGGCCGCTGGCGCCGCCACGCCTCGGTATCAGCGGTCAACAGACCCTCACCGGTTACCAGCGATAAAGCTCGGTACTGGATTGTCGACTTACCGTAGTAGCGGGCGCTACCCAAGAGCACGCGCTCAACCCCAGACGGATCTACCACCAGGTAAGTCGGCGGGCGCGGGATCGGAAATTGCACAACATCGCCATACTCTTGCCACACGCGATTTAGATACATCAAGGGGTTGTTGCGAATTTGTCTGAAGGCTTTTAGCATCTGCGGCCCAGCCGGGCCAGGTGCCGTTGCCGGGGTGCCGAGATACGAGCGCTTAGGCACCAGACCGCTCACTTTCCCGGGTCGCATTCACTACTTCTTCAGGCCACCGATTGCTCGTCAACAAATAACCGCACGCGCGAAGTCAGATGCGCCAGAGAGTCGGCCGCTACCTTTTTGCCGATCTCGGTTGCGTACGCTGCATCGAAATCATCACGGGAGCCGAGCCAGAGTTCGGTTATTCCATCACAGGGCACATCTGGGTTTTGCTCCACGAGATTGAAGACGATGCGCCGAACATTGGGAAGCTCACGTGCCATGGGCGCGTGCTCCTGAAGCCACCACTGCGCAAATTGTTCGTGGGTTAGGTCATCGCGCCAGGTCAACATGATCATCGCCTTGAACATCGGGCTCCTTAAGTAGGTTTCTTCACGCGGGTGTTTGGTCGACCACCGGTGCTAAGCACCAAGGCAATGACCATTTCATCTGCATGCGGGGCATCGGCGATAGACAGATCCACCGAATCCATGTCATCGAAGACCCAGCGATCATCTTTGTTACTGATCGGCATGGTGATCTGTGCACCCGAACCGGGGCCCCAAAACGCGGGTGCAGAACTGCCGCGGTGTGTTCACGATCACCATCAACACCAACAATCGCACCCTTGCCGTAGCCGCGAACTGCATCTGGCTGTACACCCATTGCTGCTAGCGCGCGAAGGGCCTGTTGCACCAATAACTCGCTGGATTCGCGGCCAAGTTCAACAAGCTCGGTTAAATCATCGACTTTGTCTTTTCCGGCGAGTGGGTTTTGCACCACCGCGGCGGCAATGACGATTATCGTGGGCGGATTTACCGCTGCGCCAGCTTCGCTGCAGGTCTCCTGGGTAGTAGTAACCAGCGACCTAACTTTCATACTGACACCGCGCCTTCACTCCGGGGACTCAAACCATAGAAAGTGGTGCGTTCCCGGGCTGTGCGGCCAATCGGATCGCAGACGGCTTGGAAATCCGCCGGGGTCAAACCCTGGCCATGGGTAGCACCAGCGGCACGGGAAATATTTTCATCCATCAAAGTGCCACCAAGGTCGTTAACTCCCGCCTGCAGCAACTGACGCGCACCATCAACACCCAACTTGACCCAAGACGCCTGAATATTACTGATCTGGCCGTGGTACGCGATGCGCCCGACCGCATGCATGAGCACCGTCTCGCGCCAAGTCGGACCACGCCGAGCCCGCCGCTTCAAGTAAATAGGTGAGGCCATATGGACGAAAGGTAGCGGCACAAACTCGGTGAACCCACCGGTGCGCTTTTGTAAATCTCGAGTGCGCACGATATGCCGAGCCCAGTGCACCGGTTGCTCAACACTGCCAAACATGATCGTCACATTCGAGCGCAACCCAATTTCGTGGGCAACCTCATGGCACTCGAGCCACTGTTCGGTGTTGACTTTGTCTGGGCACAAGATTGCACGGATCTCATCATCCAAGATCTCGGCCGCGGTACCCGGAAGGGAGCTCAATCCGGCTTCCTTCATGCGAAGCAGGTACTCACGCAGCGGCTCACCCAATCGGCGTGCCCCTTCGGTCACTTCAAGGGCGGTGAATCCGTGGATGTGCATGTCAGGGACAGCGGCTTTTACGGTACGGCAGACCTCGACGTAGTAGTTACCGTCAAAATCGGGATGAATTCCACCCTGAAGGCAAACTTCGGTGGCCCCGAGGGCCGCAGCCTCGCGCACTCGCTCGGCAATTTGATCATTGGTCAGCAGATAAGGGGCCCCCCGTAGATTCAAGGACAGCGGCCCTTTGGAGAACCCACAGAAAGTGCACTTAAAAGTACAGACATTCGTGTAGTTGATATTGCGGTTGTGGACGAACGTAACCTCATCGCCATTTACTTTTGCCCGCAGGCCATCAGCGAAGGCTGCGATCGCAGTAACTTCGGCACCGCGCGCGGTAAATAAAGTGGTGATCTCGGCCACATCAAGTTCTTGTCCAACTTCGGCGCCAGCTAAAACCTCACGAACCGCACCTTTGAATGCCGGCTGCGACGTCGCACTGCCAATTAGCGTCATCGGTGATCTGTCGGCCCCTGAATACCAAGCGGTAGACCGCCGACCGATTTGCACAACTTCAGCTCCGGTACCAACGTTCGCGGCAGCTTCATGGCGCTCAGGGAAAGTGGCACCCGGGTCATCGCGGCCAAAGCCCTCGGCGTCACTTCTGTCTAGGACCGCAAACCGAACGTTCTCGTCGAGCCAGCGCCCAGGGTCGAGCACAAACTCTGGATAAATCGTCAGCCGTGGCACGAGCGCGAGCCCACGCGATTCAACTACCGCACGAAGCGACTCGATACTCGGCCATGGCTTCTCGGGATTGACATGATCGGCGGTCACCGGCGATATCCCACCGAAATCATCGATACCGGCATCGATTAACACCGCTGGATCATCAACTAAATTCGGTGGCGCCTGTAGGTGCACATCGGCGGGTAAAATCATGCGGGCCAGTGCTATTGCATCTACTAGGTCGTCTAGCGAGCACGCTGGGTGATCGCGCATCAAAGTGCCAGGCTTAGGCACAAAGTTCTGGACTATGACTTCCTGGACGTGCCCGTAACGTTGATGCGCAGCCGCGATCGCCTCCAGCGCCTCGATGCGGTCGTCACGGCTTTCGCCAATGCCAATAAGAATGCCGGTGGTAAATGGGATTTGCAACTCCCCCGCAAACCGCAAGGTGGCTAGTCGACGCTCGGGGGTTTTATCAGGTGCCCCGCGATGCGCCGCCAGATCTGGACGCAATGACTCGATCATCATGCCCTGACTCGGAGCCACCCTGCGCAACATTGCAAGGTCGTCAATGCCCAGTGCCCCGGCGTTTGCATGCGGCAACAGACCGGTTTCATCCAGCACCATTTGGCACATAGCCGCTACATATTCGACGGTGGTCGCGTAACCCGCCTCGGTGAGCCACTGCTGGGCCACCGGGTACCTATCCTCGGGTAGCTCGCCTAGGGTGAACAGGGCCTCATGACAGCCCGACTCTGCGCCTTTGCGGGCAATGGTTAGTACTTCGGCAGGGCTTAGGTAGGGTGCCGGCAAATGCGCCGGAGACTGCGCAAAAGTGCAGTAGCCGCAGCGATCGCGGCACAGCATGGTGAGCGGAATGAACACCTTTGGCGAGTAGGTGATCCGCGTTCCCATTAATACCTCCCGTGCAAGGGTGAAGCGTTAAGAGCTAAGGGTGGATCGTCGCACATGCCGCCAAGGGGAGGTGAATTTGTGACCTGTCACACCTTTGGAAACAATATAGGTGAACAGTTTGTGAATTCGCGCACAAACCCCCTTTTTTCGTTCAAGGGGGCACCAAATGTGCGGGACACTTGCGTTGGTCATCCGGCACACCCGCCCACCGACCACGGTATATCTGGAAAACCCCAGATCATCCGCACCAACACAATGAATTAGGAGTGATCCTCCGTGAAACCATTCGCGAAGCTTTTCGCATCAATGTTTGACCGTGAGCCCCTCAGCCGTGAGGCCGCAAACCGCCGGCAAATCCATCGTGAGTGGGATCGCCAGCGCGCCCGCGCGCTGACCCCGGCAGACCTAGCTGAGATTGACGCAATTTTCTCGCGTAATCTCTAAAGCCTAAGCACGGTGGCCTGCCCGAAGGGCAGGCCACTTTTCCGTTGCGTGGTGAATTAACCCCACTCAACCTCGGCGGCCATCCGCAGTGCGAGTGCCGCAATCGTTAAGGCGGGGTTTTGCGCACCCGACGACGGGAAGAACGCAGCATCCGCGACGAAGAGGTTCGCCACCTCATGCGACCTACCGAGCCCATCAACGACACTTTGCGCTGGGTCAGTGCCACCGACCGCGGTGCCGCACATGTGGCTATTCATGTCGATAGTGAACCGCTGCTCGAAAATACCAACGTAGCCAATTTGCCGCAGCAGCCGTTTAGTTTCGGTCAACAACAGTTCATGTCTGTCGTAGTTGGTTCGCTTCCATCGAACGGCTATTTGGCCACTTTGAGTAACGCTCACCCGATTCTGCGGGGATGGGAGATCCTCGGCCATCACAAGTAGTTCAAGGCTCCGCTTAGAAAACTCGTTAAGCAACGGTAGCGGAGCCCGCGTGGCGTGGGTCTTCATCATCGACCCCTGCACCTTGCCAATCAACTGAATTGATCCACCGGGGTAGCCGTCACCCATATCGAAGTAGAAGTCATTGATAGCAAAAGTTTTTTGAAATACCACATCGTTCCTGCGGCGAGGGTCGATGGCCGCGAGGTGAGTGTTGTTGTGCATCATGTAGTTACGGCCCACTAGATCATTCGAATTGCCAACGCCATTTGGCCAACGATCATCACGGCTCCGAAGAAGAAGCGCCGCGGTATTTGCGGCACCGGCCGCCAATACATAAGCCCCTCCGGTTATCCAAATCGGCTCACCAGCGCACTCCCCCACCAACCGGACCACTTGATCCGTACCACCTGTCTCAAGGTGATCAATTCTGGTATTGGTGAGCAATCGAACAAAACCTCCAGCCAGCGCCGGCCCAAGTGCGCATGTTTCAGAATCAGACTTAGCGCCAACCCGACACGGGAATCCATCACAGGTACCGCATCTAATGCAAGCCCCGCCGGGCTGCAAGTCAACTCCCATTGCGGTGGACGACGGATGCACGCCCTGCCGACCGAGCCGATCGATGACCTCTTGGATGTACGGCTCATGCGATAGAGCCGGATACGGGAATTGCTGACTGCGCCATGGTTCGGTTGGATCTTCGCCGGTTGCACCGTGCACCCGATACAACGACTCCGCCTGCGAGTAATAGGGCTCAATATCGGCATATGGAAATGGCCACGCCCGCGAGATCCCTGTCGGATACTTGATCTCCGCAAAGTCGCATTCACGAAGGCGCGGCAAACTCGCCCCATACACCTTCGTATTGCCGCCCACCAGGTAGTGCACTCCGGGTCGAAACTCGCCGCCACCTTCGTCCAGCCACTTTTCATCGGGTTTGTAGCGGCGGTTCTTGAAAACTTCCGTTGGTGACCAGTTCTGCGGCTCCCGAGGCAAATAGTCGCCGCGCTCGACAACGAGTACCTTGATGCCCCGGCGCGCCAGCCCCCAAGCCAAGGTGCCACCGCCCATGCCGCTACCGACGATTACCACATCAGCAGAGTCAGTGCGCATACCCACATCTAACCGCGAGACACTGGCCCCATGACAACGCATTCGCCAATTGGTACCAAGATTCTCGCCGGCTCATTCCTGGTAAGCGGCATCATCCACCTGATCAAACCATCGGTCTTTGAGCCTTTACTACCAAAAGCCCTGCCCGCGCACCGCGAGATCAACTACGCCAGCGGAGTTGCCGAGATCGCGTGCGGGGTTGGTTTACTCACCCGGGCACGCTGGGCACCTGTCGCCTCCGCCACGCTGCTCTTTGGCATCTGGGCTGGTAACTGGCAGTACGCGATCACCGTTCAAAATTCTTCACGCGCGAGCACTCCCCACAAAATCGCCGCGTGGGCAAGAGTGCCAATGCAGTTACCTTTGATCCGCATTGCACTTAAGGCTAGGGCTTCGGCGCAGCCTTCACTTCCGAGTGATTGACGCCAAGTACTCTGCAATAACGGCCCTAATTTCGAGATCGTGCCAGGTCGCGCGGATTTCAGCGCCGAATTCAGGCTCCGCAACTTCCATGCGTTGCACCGCCTCAAACTTCAAGGTCCGCTTGGTCAGTGCATAAGTACCAGCCGGAACCGCAGCTAGCAACGCTGCACGAGCTATCGCTTCATCAAGTAAGTTCTCCGGCGCAACTACCGCATCGACAAAGCCGATTTCATAGGCGCGCTGCGCAGTGATCAGATCACCGCTCAAAACTAAGGATTGGGTGAAGTGACCAAGACTGTGGCGAGCGATTTCACGCAGGATAGACGGAATCGGTACTCCGACCTTAAGTTCGGTCATACCGGTCAAGCCCGCCGACATCAATCGCAGATCACAGGCCGCCGCGAGCATGAATCCTCCAGCGATCGCGTGCCCGTCAATCGCAGCGATCACCGGGCGCGGGTGAAGAAACACCTCCAAAATCGCTCCGGAAAGCATGTCTAAAAATTCGGAGGTGTAACTGAGGTCGTCCTCCATCAAGCGTTTCAAATTCACTCCGGCCGAAAACGCCCTACCGTTGCCGGTCAGCACAATTGCATCGGTTGCCGGAACGGCGCGAAACTGCTCAGCGATCGCAGTCAGGAACTCCAGATCGACGACATTTACTTTCGCGTAGTCCATGCGAAGCACGCTCACATTGCCATGTCTTTCGGCGGTGATCATCCGGGCCCTTTCATCGCAGTTAACAAATCATGAACTAAATGACAAGGTTGCGGCGGCAAAGAGCGCTAGCCCCACCCCGACTAATTGGATCTTATTCAGGCGCTCCTTGATTAACACCCAGGCCAAGATAACCGTCGCGACCGGATAGAGCGAGCCCATGACGGCCACCACCGACAGTTGACCATTCTGGGAGGCCAACTGAAATACCCCATTAGCAAGAGCATCCAAAACACCAGATGCGATTACGAGAGCCCACGGGAACCCCTGGCTAACAAATGGGCGAGCAAAGATCAGTAGTACGGCAAGTAGAACTACCGTTGAAACCCAGCGCCCAAAGGTTGCCGCCCAAACCCCGGAGTCAACCGGGGCCGAGCCAATTGCTGAAAGGTAAATCCCGATCGCTACGCCGCTGGCTATTGCTAAACCAATCGTCGACATCGTCACCTTGGCTTTTTCACCGGTCTCGCGGCTGACCAGGACTACGGCTACCCCGGCGCAGGCAATCCCGAATACCGCCAAGGCAGAGAGTGACTCACCACGCATGAGCCCAACGAAAACTGGCACTGCGCCAGCCATCACCGCCGTAATCGGTGACACAATGCCCATCGGGCCCCGCGATAGTGCCAGATACAACAGGCCGATAGCTAGGGCACCGATGCAGCCGGCGGCGCCACCCCAGATCACCACTCCGGTTGAAAACTCGCCGGGGATTACGAACAGGGCAAAAAATGTCAGGACAATAGCCCCGGCTGGGTACGACACCGCTAGCACATGCACCGGGCCCGCCCGCCTTGCGGCCAGGCCACCCATGAAATCGGCAACGCCCCAAGTGACACTCGATGCCAACGCGAGCAAAGCGCCCATGCGCGCCGGCCTCCCTTACCCGTTCATTGTCAATGAGCCAGCCGACATCTTAGGTGGGCGACCTCAACTGCGTTTCGCGCGCCGAGTCCAGGCCGAGATCACCGCATCGATACCCATTAGGACCAGCGCCAAGATGATCGCGACAACCATAATCACGCCGATAAAAGCCAGCACACTTGTTAGTCCCTTGGTTGCGACATCTAGGAATGAATACGGATACGCCCCAATAATTGCGCCACGAACTAGTGCAAAAACCGCCCAAAGAATGGGGATGATCAATGACAGGGCAATCACCTTGAGGTTAATCCACCGGCGCGGGCCAACGATGAGCCAAACCAGCACAGTCAGAATTGGGGTGATCACATGCTGGAGTCCATTAGAGAAGAAATCCCAGCCCTGATGCGAGACTCCAGGCCCGAGCAGAAGGTTGTAAATGACTCCCGTGATGATGATCATGAGCAAGGTATCAAGACGGAGCACCCGCATTAATTTGCTGTCGCGGTCAGGACGCAAAAACAGCAAAGTCATTACAATCGCCACGATGACATTACTGAGAATCGTGAAGTAGGTAATCCAGTCCAGCAGCCTGCCAACTAGGCCATCAATGCCAACCGGGTTATCGCCGAAAAGCGTTGGGGTACTCGTGTCAGGAGGGTAGTAGCCGCTGGCGTTCAGGGTGAACGAGAGCAAAACCCCGCACCAAGCCACCAAAGCGTTTATCCCAAACAGTACTTTTGGCAACGTTATTGACGGGGTCTGACTAGCTGATTTACTCATAGAAACAGAATCTAGGCCACCACCAGCCATTCTGAGGCCAATTCGGCAGAGGTGTGAAAAGGTGAAGTATGGAAATTTCAGAAGGCATTGGCGCAAGGACCACTGGCGCAGCAATAAACACCGCAGTTCACTTGGCCCGCAGGCCAATCGGCCTACCGGTGGATCAGGACTGGCGAATTGAAACCAATGACATTCCCGAGCCCGGCCCCGGCGAGTTTCTAGTTCGCATCACCATGATCTCCTTGGACCCAGCCATGCGGGGCTGGCTAGATGATCGCCCCTCCTATCTACCCCCGGTCGCGATCGATGAGGTAATGCGCGCCGGCGCCGTAGGCGAAGTAATCACCTCCAGTCACCCTAGGTTCAAAGTCGGTGACTTTGTACTTGGCACTTTTGGCGTTCAGGAGTACGCGATTTCAGGCGGCACCGGAGTAACGCGAATTGACCCCAAGCTCGGCACCCCATCGATGTATCTAGGAGTGCTTGGCATGACCGGCATGACCGCGTATTTCGGTTTCTTTGAATACGGCCGCCCGCGCGCCGGCGACACCGGTGTCGTTTCGGCCGCAGCCGGCGCTGTTGGCTCCATCGTGGGTCAACTCGCCAAGATCAACGGTTGCCGCACGATCGGCTTGGCCGGTGGGCCGGCTAAGTGTCACTATGTCGTCGATGAACTCGGCTTCGACGCCGCGATCGATTACCAAAACGAATCACTACGCG
>CAMDKJ010000013.1 GCA_945900705.1 Bifidobacterium breve
ATCCCGTGCAGGCGCCGGGCCACAGCTCGCGGGCTCGCCAGTTTCATCGACACTCCAAACGCATCTGAGTTCTTCCCACCTCAAATGTTACCGGGCAACTGGTGCGGTAACCATGAAAATACCGAAGGGGGCCGGATATATATCCGACCCCCTTCGAAACCAACAAACGAACTAGCCAGCTAGGCAGCCGGACTGATACAAATCCGCCGGGATGAGCGCATCTGCTGGCACATCACTGCCACTTGCCGTGCCACAAACATCAGCGACCGCCTTGGGGATCCAGAACTGGCCCTCGGCTTCGAAGATGAGTGAGGTCGGTGCGCCCTGGGGGCCATCGGCTGGCGCATCAGCAGCACCCAAGATTCCAGTAACGACTGCCCAGCCCGAAGCGCATTCAACATTGTCGATCGTGAAGACATTGTCGGGGCCAAGTGCCACTGCGGCCGCCTGCACCGAGGAGTCAAGTGCTGCCTTATCGCAGGTGGTCATGCCACCAATCGGCGAGGCTGCAGCAGATGCAGCTGCGGTTGCCTCGGTTGCGGTGCCACCTGATGAGCAGGCGCTCAGGCCCGCGATCGCCAGGGCCGCGGCCCCGGCAAGAGCTGCGAACTTCATGTTGCTACGCATGGAAGCCCCCTTCGAGTTATTAAATGTGACCCTTGATTGTCCCACGCGAATCCAGCTGAGTCGCGCCGCCCGCACCAGCACCCCTAGTAAACTTTGTCCTATATCTCGGCATATATATTTATTTCTTTGTCCTATATAGTATCCACGTGAGCGACTTGCTGGAGCAGCGAAAGCGCTTGGGGATGACACAAACCCATGTCGCCTTCCTGTTCGGCACCAAACAGCCAAATATCAGCGCTTACGAAGCCGGCTCCTTGGATCCAGGGGAGGTTGTTGGCGAACGCATTGCCGGCTTGCGCCAACTATCGGTGCAAACCGCCCATCAAGACAGTTGGCTCGGCACCTTGGCCTCCCACGCTGTGGCGCTACGAGAACTGCTGCTCCCGTTGCCACCTGGTGGCGTGGCCCGTGACTTACTCATCATGCGTTATGTGACCGGGATGAACGACGCGTTTGCCCAAGCGCCGATGCCAGCCGATCAAGCTTTCTTCCTGACTCCGCCAGGTTCAACAGGCGCGAATGAGGTTGATGCACTACTCGCCGGCATGGCCGTTCACTGGTGCCGCATGACCACTGCCGAGCGCACCCCAAGTTGGACCCACGCCCCCCACCTATTCCTTGCCACGACCTGGTGGATCGGACTTGACTCGTTAACTCCGCGGCTCAAGTTTGACGCATTCACTAATGGTGTACCAAGCCTGCGCGCTCGAGGGATTTTCCTTGACCGCACGACATTGGCATCGGTGTGAGGTATTCACTACCAAAGCGCAAATAGTCGAACTACTCACCGAACTAGGTGCGCGCCTTGATCAACAGGGCCTTGAAGCCGAACTCTACATAGTTGGTGGTGCGGCCATGCTCCTTGGCTATGACCGCAATGCTGTCACCCGCGATATCGATGCTCTCATCTCACCCGCTGGCGCGATCGACGAGGTCGCAGCTCAAATGGCAGCAGATCATGGCGACCTGCCACCGAATTGGCTCAATGCCCAAGTGACACCACTACTGCCGCGCGTCGCCGACGCCCGCAGTTGGGAGATGTTCTCCGTGCCTGGGCTTTGTGTTCAAGTAGCATCAGCAGAGCACCTGCTTGCCATGAAGGCGCGCGCCGGGCGCGGCCTGCGCGATCTGCAAGACGTTGGTGTGCTGTGTGAGATCCTCCAACTCACCCGAGTGCAGCAAGTTTGGGATATCTGTGCTGGCGTTTGGGGCGAAAACATGATTCGCCCCGAGGTTCGTGATTCGGTTACCGAATTTCTCACCGGTCGCGGTCTCAGCGATGCGACCGAACCACAAAAGTAACCATCGGCTAGACCAGGCAACCGACCCTACTTAGGCACTAGAGGTGTCGAGGATAAAGCAACTCAAGTTTACGGGTAGGTTCCTCGTGGGGAAGTTTGAACGCGAAACCGTCAATTGCAGTTGTTCGCCCCCTGCTCCGGACCAAAAACTCTGGTCAGATCACCCGAGCCTGTGAGTAGGGGTAACACGAGTCATACTCCAACCTTTTAGGCCACGTCCGTCTCTGCAACTTTGGCAGCAACCGCTTTGATCAGTGGGCGCCTAGTGTGCCGACAGGCGGGAAAAGTGAACCTCGGGCTTCGTGGAGCGGGAGGCAACCGACACACTTCACCCATGGAATTCTTTGGGCACATTATTGATGGTGAGGAAGTCCCTTCAATCGACGGGCAGACGACACCCGATGTCGACCCGAGCACACGTGAGCCGTGGGCTCAGGCCGCCCTCGGTTCCTCAATAGACGCCGATCGAGCGGTGGCCGCAGCGCGCTCGGCCTTCGACTCCGGGCCATGGCCCCGAATGGGGTTCGAACAGCGGCAGCAAATTCTGCACCGGCTTGCCGATCTAATGGAGGCCAATGCTCAGGAGCTAGCACTGGCCGATACCCGCGACATGGGCAAGCCGATCACACAGGCGCATCACGATGTGTCTCGGTCCGCGTTGAATGTGCGGTTCTTTGCCGATCATGCGCGGATGTCGGTAGCCGAGGCACTGCCTATGGATTCCGGCCACCACGCGTACACCACCTATGGGCCGGCCGGGGTTGCCGTGGCCATCTCGCCATGGAACTTTCCACTGATGCTCGGAACGTGGAAGGTAGCCCCGGCCTTGGCCTGGGGAAATACGGTGGTTCTCAAGCCCGCGGAAGATACTCCAGCTTCAGCAACCATCTGGGCGCGACTCGCGTTGGACGCGGGAATGCCGCCCGGGGTCTTGAACGTGGTGCATGGGTATGGCCCGGACTCCGTCGGTTCCGCATTGACCGCGAACCCCGATGTGGATCGCATTTCGTTCACGGGAGAGTCGAACACCGGCAAGGTCATTAGTGCTGCGGCCTCTCGGAACCTAACCCCGGTGAGTTTAGAGCTTGGTGGCAAAGGCGCAAACTTAATTTTCGATGACGCGGATTTGGATAATGCGGTCCACTGGGCAGTGCAAGCGATCTTCCGCAATGCCGGGCAGGTGTGTCTAGCTGGCAGCAGGCTTTACGTGCAGGAAGGAATCTTTGACGAATTCATGCGTCGGTATGTTTCCGCCGCTCAGGCTCTGCGAATTGGTGACCCAAAGGATCCGGCGACTGAGTTCGGACCGTTGGCAAGCCAGGCGCATTTCGAGAAAGTGTCAAATTATTTCGACACCCTGAGCACAGATGGTGGGCGGATGCTTACTGGTGGAGTTGGCGAAGGGTGGCTGGTGAAACCCTCGATCATTGTGGATGCACCCGCTGATGCTCGGGTATGTCGTGAGGAAATCTTCGGGCCCGTGGTGGTCGTCCATCCCTTCGACACCGAGGACGAAGTTATTGGTTTGGCGAACAACACCCCTTACGGCCTGAACGCGATGGTGTTCACTGAAAATCTCAGTCGAGCTCACCGGGTTTCGGAGCGTTTGCATGCCGGTACGGTTTGGGTTAACTGCTTCTTCATCCGGGATCTACGTGCGCCATTCGGTGGAGTGGGGCATTCGGGTGTTGGGCGTGAGGGGGGCGATTTCAGTCGCGAGTTCTTTACTGAGCCCAAGGCTGTGGTGATGCAGATCAATCGCTCTTCGTAAGGCCTAACCGCCATGCAGCAGCTTCAAACGCGGCGGCTGGATTCAGGACGTCGAGTTGCAGGCTTTGCAGGCCGACAGCTGCACCTCCTGCGACGTAGGTGGGGTTGTCATCAATGAAGACAATCTGATTTGCCGGGAGTCCGAGTTGGTCGATCGCGACGAGATACGGCTGCGGGTGCGGCTTGCGGATGCCCAGTTCCGAGGAGTCAACAAGCACCGGGAAAAGTGGGAACCAGTCCTGTGCCTCCACCCACTCACGGCCTTGAAAGTCCATCAACTCATTGGTGAGGATCCCGACTTTGCGTCCCGCGGTCACGCAATCATGGACGAGGGCCCGGGCTTCGGGGCGGACAATGCCTAACCCAGGGGTGTGAAACATCGCCCGCATCAGGGTCGGATGACCGTCTAGGGGCGCCCCATTCGCCTGGGCCTTCGCTGCGAAATCCAGCCAGTACTCCCGTTCGGTCGCCTCTCCGGCGAGGTAGCGTTCCCAGCGTTCATCCCCGGCGGGATCAAATGGTCCCCGACCCTGCACGGTACCTGGTGGCAGACCGCGAATCTGCTCGTACTGATCCGCGATCTCCCACGCGGATTTGAAGAACACCACTCCGACATCGAGGAGGAGGCCGTCGGCGCTCATCCGGTGGTGTCCATTTTTCCACGCGCATGGGCAAGCAGTATTTCCCGCAGACTCCGCTCGACGGCGCGCGGCGGGAGTTCGACTTCGAGCCAAGACTCAACAATTCGCGTCGGGTAGGTGGGCACTCGGGTGCGCGCATCCCCCTGTTTCGCGCCGTCCACGACGTCGAACCGCCAAAAATGCGCGGGGCAGGTGACGTACCCGTTCTTTATGAATCCTTCGCTAAGAGAGGCACCCTTGTGAGGACACAAATCCGAAATTGCATGTGTTTTGTCGGCAAGCCTCGTCACAAAGATGTAACGTCCGTCGACATCGAAGCGGTATCCCCTGCCTTTGGCAATCTTGTCGATTTGCAGAACTCGGTGCCAGTTCACATCTCAGCCAATGGGTCTAAGGACGGAAACTGGAACCCCACCGATTCCCCAGTCGTCCGCGCTGACTTCATAGAGGGCGACGCGGACACGTTGCGCATCCCCGCCGAGGACCTCCGCGGTGACCTCAGTCAATCGACGGATGAGAGCGTGCTTTTCGTCGGTGGTGCGGCCTTCTAGCAGGGTGACTTGGATGAATGGCATGGATACTCCTCATTCGCAGGGGATTTCAACGGTGCCTAGTCGGTCAAGTCGAGCGATGATGACGTCGCCGGGGGCCACGGCGACGGCTTCGGTCATCGAACCGGATAGCACTACTTGCCCCGCACGTAGCCCTTCGCCCCGGGCGGCCAGCTTGCGAACCAGCCAGGCAACCGCGGACGCTGGATGGCCCAGAACGGCAGCCCCTGACGCGGTGGCGATGAGTACACCATTCTTGTAGAACGCACAACCGGTTAAGCGCAGATCGAACCCGTCCGGACGAACACCTTGGCCGCCGAGGACGTATGCGGCACCGGAGGAGTTGTCGGCGATCACGTCGGGGAGCGTGAAGGCGTAGCCGGCGAAGCGGGAGTCCAAGACATCAACCGCAGGGAAAACCAACTCCGTCGCTGCCAAGACCTGTGCGGCCGATGTGTCGGCTCCGGAGAGATCCGCCGACAGCAGGAAGGCAATCTCTGGTTCGCACCGCGGCTGGATGAAGCGCGCACATTCCAGCACCGCCCCAGTGTCGATCTGCATATCGCTGGTTAGCCAGCCGTAAAGAGGTTCATTAACCTTCATCTGACGCTGCTTCGCAGCGCTCGTGAGCCCCAATTTTGCTCCCACGATCAGTGCACCGGCCTCAAGTCGCGCAGCGACTACTTCGGATTGGATCTGGTAGGCCATGTCTACGTCGAGATCGGCATCCTCATCACTCAGCGGTGTGGTGGCGGTGCGCTGCCGGGCCGCGGTGATAAGCCGCTCGGCAAGTCGTTTGGTGGTCATGCCTGGGCCTCCGAGTGTTTGCGGGCGAGTTCCAATGCGACATCGATGATCATGTCCTCCTGTCCGCCTACGACTTGGCGACGACCTAGCTCCAACAGGATTTCCGCTTGGGAGACGTTATACCGCTCGGCCGCCCGTTGTGAGTGCAACAGGAATGAACCGTAGACGCCGGCGTAACCGAGGATCAATCCTGCGCGATCGATTACCTGCTGACGTGGCATGAGCGGGCGGATTATTTCCTCGGCAACGTCCATCAGGGCCAGTACGTCCACTCCGGTTGATATGCCGTATTTATCTGAGACGGCAGCGAGAATCTCGGTCGGGCAGTTACCGGCTCCGGCGCCAAGACCGGCACTGGTGCCGTCGAGATTCTTTGCACCTTCTTCATAAGCAGCAATTGAGTTGGCGACCGCCATCGAGAGGTTGTTGTGTGCATGGACGCCCACCGGGACATCGAGTGCTTCGACGAGGGCGTTCACCCGGCGCCGCACATCCTCCGTGGTCATCGCACCCGCGGAGTCGGCGATATAGATCACATCCGCACCGTAGGACTGCATCAGCAGGGCTTGCTCAACGAGTCCTTCCGGTGAATTCATGTGAGCCATCATCAAAAAACCGATTGTCTCCAAGCCCAACTTTTTGGCAGTTTTGATGTGCTGTTCACTGATATCCCCCTCAGTGCAATGGGTGGCAATCCTCGCCATCGAAACACCGAGTTCCTTGACGTCGCGCAGGTCATCGGCCAAGCCGATACCGGGCAGGAGCAGTACGGCAATTTTGGCAGTCGTAGTGGACGCGCACGCCCGGTCGATGAGTTCCTTCTCATCGACCTTGGAAAACCCGTAGTTAAAACTTGAGCCGCCGAGGCCATCCCCGTGGGCGATCTCGATCACCTGGACGCCTGCCCGGTCCAGTCCCCGGACGATGGCAACGACCTCATCCGCGTTGTACTGGTGGCTGATCGCGTGGGAGCCGTCACGCAGCGTGGAGTCAATCAGTCGATAGTCGGTACTCATGCGGGGGCTCCTGCCGGGATTCGTGATTGGGCGATGGCTTCGCCGACGCGAAGTGCCGCAGCGGTCATGATGTCGAGGTTGCCGGCATATGCTGGGAGGTAATCTCCTGCGCCTTCAACTTCAAGTAGCACCACCGCACGGTGGGGTACGACACCACCGGGTGTGCTGAAGGGGCCGCTCTCGATGACGGGCGGGTTCTTGAGGCGATATCCCGGTACATACTTGGCAACCTCAATGGCCATTTCGTGTATTGACGCAATGACTGCGTCCTGGTCAGCACCCTCAGGCATGGCCGCAAACACGGTGTTGCGCATCATGATTGGCGGCTCCGCCGGATTGAGCACGATGATGGCCTTGCTTTGCTCGGCGCCACCGATTTCCCGCAGTGCGGTAGAAGTGGTCTTCGTGAACTCATCGATGTTCTGCCGAGTACCGGGCCCAGCTGACTTCGAGGCCACGGTGGAGACCATTTCGGCGTAGGGGAGGGTGGGGAGCGCTCGGCGGATCGCGAACACCATTGGTGTCGTCGCCTGACCTCCACAGGTCACCATGTTTATATTCGGCGCATCCAGATGCTCGTACAGGTTCACCGATGGGATTACCTTCGGTCCGACGGCCGCCGGGGTCAGATCGATGGCGGTGATTCCGGCGTCGCGGTACTGCCTGTGATGGCGCATGTGGACGTACGCACTGGTTGCATCGAACACCATGTCGAGGTTGCCGGCGTTCTCAATCACCCATTGCGGCCCCGTGTGCGGGGCGTTAAGGCCGGCCGCCCGAGCACGCGCCAAGCCGTCACTGTCGGGGTCGATTCCAACCAGCGCGACAGGTTCCAAGTGATCACTTCTCAACATCTTGTACATCAGATCGGTGCCAATGTTTCCCGACCCAATGATTGCGCAGCGCATTCGGTTCATTGTCCCTTACTTTCCCAGTACACGAACGGTGATGGGTCCAAGGTGGTCGAACTCCGCTCGAAATACGTCGCCGGCGTTGATGGGAACCATGCCATGCAGGGCGCCCGTCATGATCACGCTGCCCGCCGGCAGGGTTACGCCCATTGGCGCCAAGGTGTTTGCGAGCCACGCAACAGCTGCGAGGGGGTCGCCGAGCGCGGCAGCCCCCGCACCGGTGGCGACGAGGGAGCCATTCCTGGTGAATACCATGCCGAGAAGCCGCGGTTCGAAGCCTTTGATCGGCATGACGAAACTGCTCAAGGCGATGGCACCGCCGCTGGCTAAATCAGCGACCGTATCGGCGATCGCAATACGCCAATCAATGATGCGGGAGTCAACGATCTCAACGGCGGCGATGAGACCCACACTTGCCTGTTGCGCTGCAGCGGGAGTGCAGTGCGGGCCGGTGAGATCCGCTCCGAGCAGGACTGCGATTTCCGCTTCGATACGTGGGGCGATGAAATCGGCTAGGTCCAGCTCCGCGCCGTCGCAATGCACTCCCGATGCGAATACCGGCCCGAAGTCTGGCTGGTCCACCCCAAGAAGCTCCTGCATCGGCAGTGACGTGAGTCCGATTTTGTACCCGGTGATCACCTCGCCGTCGGCGAGCAATTTCTTGACCAGCGCCTGCTGAATGGCGTATCCCTCGGCGACCCCTAGGTCGGGTCGCTCCTCGGTAAAAGGTGCGATTGCGCGGCCACTACTACGAGCGTCGTAAAGAGCCTGTGCCCGATCGGTGACATCTTTGGCGGTGAGCTTCATTATAAATTCGGGCCTTTCGTATCTCGGTAGCCAAGACGTCGACCGATCGCCAAGCCAGCCTCGATGCTAGAAGCACTGAAGCGCCGCATGGAATCCCCTGCGAGGCGTTGCACCGGACCTGCAATCGACACCGCTGCGATCACTTCGCCGAGGCCGTTGCGGATAGGTGCAGCCACGGAGGCAACGCCCACCTCGGCTTCGTTGATGTTCTCCGCCCAGCCCCTTTTCCGAACCACTTCGAGTTGTGTCAGCAAGACATCTGTTCTCGTGATGGTGTGCGGGGTGTGCGCCCGAAGTTTCCACCCCCTCACGGTGGCTGCCAACTTCTCCGGCGGCAGACATGCGAGAAGGAGTTTCCCAGTGCTCGTGCAGTGGGCATCGTTTCGGTGCCCGACCTGACGGAAGAGCCTCAGGGTCCGTGGGCTTTCCCTGCGCTCGATGTACACCACTTCCCGACCGTCGAGAACGGCAACCTGCACCGTTTCACTCGTCGCAATGCGTAGTTGATCGAGCACGGGCGCGCAGGCTTCATGAAGATCGGCATACCAGTGCACCAATAAACCGAGTTCGTACATCGCCAGTCCGAGGCGATACGCACCGGTTTCCGGGTCCTGCTCGAGCAGGCGCTCCTCGGCCAGAGTGTTTGCCAATCGATGTGCAGTGCTCTTGCCAATGCCCAGCCGACGAGAAAGTTCCGTGACGCCAATTTCCCGATTCCCCTTACGAAATTCCTTCAGCACTCGAGCCGCATTCGTGACACTCGACAACGTGGAGTGGGCGCGGGGTTTAATCTCGGTCATGCCGATGCACTGCGCAATACCGACAGGGTCTGTCGGCGCACTCCAGCGAAATCCGTCGGATCGGCGGTCAGGTCGTCGGGTTCGAGCAGACATCGGGCGAGCAGATGCCGGGCGAGCAGAAGATGCGCCACCGGCAGATCATTCGTGTTCGCCATATGCATTTCGTTCACGATTGGGCCCTGAGCAGGAGCGAGCGCGGCCATGGTCGAAAAGTCTCGATCGGCCGCAGCGTGTGAATGAGCCAGACCCGTTCCGGCGTGCTGGGCGTGATGGGGGGTCAGACCTCCGCCAGGGGGAAGCGAAAGGTGGTAGAGCACGGAGCGGATTCCAAGGGCCTCTCTGACCTGAAGTGGTTCGGGGGCTTCCCGCTCGTCGATCATGCCCAACTGAGGGGTGATCACGGGATCGAAGAATCGCAGTGACCACTTCAGGTCGCCGAGTTCGTCATCGAGTTGCACCTCGGGACCGAGCGGGGCGGGCAGGTGCTCGGTCGTTCCCAGGATGTGCAGATACCTGGTACCGACGGCAAGCACGGTGAATGCAGTGGATCGGGGAAGGGGTAGTCGAGCACGATCACCCGGCGTCATCGGCTCGGTCGCCTCGATGTACGCCCGGTGCATTGAGCGAACATAAGAGGCCATAGAGGCCCGCATTTGCTCTGGGCCAGTTGCGGCGGCTACACCCTGCATCTGTAGACCGTAGCAGTGAGCGTCCCTCTGGATGGGACGACGTACTTCCATGCGGGACACATTCCAAATACCGTATCTCCTTAATATGGCTCAGGCCAACATTTGCCGCTGTTGTAGAGAGGTGACGTCATGGGCATTCAGCGCCTGGCGCATGTAGATGTGACTGTGACCGATCTTGACCTCGCGGTCGCTTACTACACCGAAGTAATTGGCCTGCTGGAAACTGAGCGCGATAACAATTCAGTCTATCTAAAATGTTGGGATGAGCCCAACCACCATTCCCTTCGGCTCATTTACGGTCCGCGGGTTGGGTTCGACCGGATGTCTTTTAAGGTTCAGCGGGAAGATGATCTCGCTGAATTCGAGCGCAAGGTTTCACAGTATGGATTCCCAGTGATCAGAGTGTCCAAAGGTGACAGGGTCGGTCAGGGCGAGTCGATTCAATTCGAAACGCCATCAGGGCAGTTAATGGAACTTGTTCACGACATCGAAATGGTGGGCCGCGCGACCCTACCGGTGAACCCGACTCCGTTCGTCCATGGGTTGAAGGGCATCGCCCCACCACGTCTGGATCATTTGCTGGTAACCGCTGAGGAGGTCGGTGACTCGGCGAAGTTTTACCAGGACGTCTTTGGATTTCGCATCACGGAGCAACTCCTCGACGGCCAGGGACACCAGGCGGCCGTGTGGTTGGAAGTTTCGCACAGCCCACATGACCTCGCGATTGTCGCGGGGCATAACGGCGGCCTTCATCACTTCGCGTGGTGGTTGGACGATTGGGATCACGTTCGCCGTTCGGCCGACATTTTGGCCTACAACGGTATCCAGATCGACGTCGGACCAACCCGACATGGGATTACCCGCGGCAACACCATATATTTCTTCGATCCTCTCGGCACCCGTAACGAGGTCTTCACCGGCGGATACCGCCCGGACCCAGACTTCCCGATGATCACTTGGACCGAGGATCAAATTGGGAGAGCTGTGTTCTATTACGAAGGGGAACTCAATCAGCGCTTTATGTCGGTGCACACATGAGCTGTGGGCCGGCCTGATATGGGTATTCTACGGCTCTCGCACGTGGAGATTCGGGTCCCAGACCTCGAACTCGCCACCGCCTACTACGCCGAGGTAGTGGGAATGTATGAGACAGCGCGCGAGCCTGATCGAGTCTTCCTCAAGTGCTGGGACGAGCACCAACACCATTCGGTAATCCTACGATTCGAGCCCACCTACGGGTTGAATCACATGGGGTGGAAGGTACAGTTCCATGAAGATCTTGACACCTACACCGACCAGTTAACGAATGCCGGATTCAAGGTCACCCGATTCGCGCACGGTGAGATCGGACCCGGACACGGTGAGTCGATTCGTTTCGCCATGCCCAGCGGACACATGATGGAACTCGTCTACGGGATGGATCAGGTCGGAAACCTGCTCCCGCTTACTAATCCGCCGCCAAAACCGTTGAACCTCATTGGATTCGCACCACCGCGGTTGGATCACATCTTTATTACATGTGAAGATGTTGGCCTTAACACGCGATTCCTCCAAGATGTACTGGGATTCCATCTCACTGAGCAGATCCTCGGCGACGACGGATTCCAGATTGCAACTTGGCTGGAGCATTCCCACACCTCACACGACATCGCTTTGGTTACTGGGCAAGATGGCGGTCTCCATCACTTCGCGTACTGGGTGGATGACTGGACAGCGATTCGTGATGTCGCCGACGTTCTGGCGTATCACGGTGTGCACATTGAGAAGAATCCGACGCGGCACGGGGCGACGCGCGGCCACTGCCTGTACTTCTTCGATCCAGCCGGGAATCGTAATGAGGCGTTCACCGGAGGCTATTACGTGGACCCGGAAGAACCGCCCGTCACTTGGACGGAAGCTGAGATGGGTCGGGCGATCTTCTATTTCGACGGTGTAGTGAATCAAGACTTCCTGACAGTTCACAGTTAAGCGAGAAGAGGCACGGTGACAACACCCGAAGTGAGCATCGTTCCGGTCACACTTCCCAGGACCGAGCGCACAGATCCTCCTGCCTACTTGCAGAAGTACCTCGAGCGTGAATCACGTGGCGGCAAGCCGCATGAGGTCGGTGAGTCGGAGGAAGGAATAAGCTCCACGCCGCTGTACCTCCGCAGATTCAGGGATCGCCGCAGTGGTGCAACGGCCCTTGAGGCGCCAATCCCGAGGTGGGAGGGGCGAGACCTCGGCGCCACGGCCGCTTACGCCCAGATCACAAAAACAAAAGAGATCGTTCCGGAAACGAAGGAGGAAGCAGCGCCGGCCATCCTTACTCAGGTCCACATCATTCGACATGGGGAAACGCAGGGGTACTCAACCGAAAGTGGCCTAACCCCCTTGGGGTCCTGGCAAGTCCACCGACGTGGATTCGATATCAGTAAGTCGGTTAAGGACGGCGAGCGTATTCACATCGTGTGTGCAGATACTAGCCGGGCGTGGCAAACGGCCGAGGGCATTCGCAAGGGCCTTCTCGATGGACTGACTATGTGGAACCGCACCGCCGAAGTCAGCGGGATCACGGCTATGGAGGAATTCCGCAACTTCCAGGTGTGGACACCGGAGGGGTTGCGCGATGTGACCGGTGCCTTCCGACTATATAAGAAGGAGATGGAGAAGTACGAGCGTGTGGCTATGGGCGACCGACCCACATGGCTGGTCGAGATCGACCGCTTCTGGTGCACTCAGCAAGGTGGTGCTGATCCCATCACGTTTTGGACCCAGGTACCGATGCTCAACTTCGAGCCGCCGTCCGCGACGGTGCGTCGATTCTGGGCGGGCATCCAACGGGTGCAGCAGGAGCATCCAGGTGACCGATTCGTAGTCAGCACCCACTCCGGCCCGATTCGCGTCTTCGCCATCAGTGCATTCGGATACGACCCGGGGGAGCCTTACAACACCGAGGAAGTGATCGTTCGCCTCGTCGAGGGGAATTCGGCTTTTATTTCCTACCGGAATCGGGTGCAAGGGGTCCGGGTACCCGATTTAGATCATTTGCCGGATTGGTGGGCTGGTCTAAGTGGGCGCGCACTGCCGACAACCTTGCGACAGGAGGAAACCAAGTGAGTTCAGTAGTGTGGTTCGAGAGTTATTGGGCTGGGATGAAACCCGAGGTAGGCGGCAAGGCCGCCAGTCTGGGTGAGATGTTGGGCGCTGGGCTACCAGTGCCTCCCGGTTTCGCACTTCGCACCTCGGCATTCCGTGCAAGCCGGGATAGCTCGGACCTAGATGCTCAACTAGCACGACTACTGCACGGACTCGACACCGAAAACACGAACATGGTCAGCGAGCGGTGTGCAGAAATTCGCGGCCTAATTGAAACCATGCCGGTCGAAGCACAGGTACGTGACGAGTTGCAGCGGGCCTACGAAGAGTTATGCCAACTTTCCCAGACCGACGAGTTGCCGGTTGCCGTGCGTTCATCGGCAACTAGTGAGGATTCGCCAGATGCATCTTTCGCCGGGGAGCACGACACCTATCTGTGGGTCCGTGGCGCGGACCAGGTTCTGGACTCAGTGCGTCGCTGCTGGGCGAGCCTATTCACCGATCGCGCCACCTGTTACCGAGTACAAATGGGGTATGACCACCGCACAGTTGAAATGAGTGTGGTGGTTCAAAAAATGGTACAACCGATTGCCGCCGGTGTAGCTTTCACCCTCAATCCATCGGATGGCGACCGCTCACAAATCGCTATCGAATCGACCTGGGGATTCGGCGAGGGTGTTGTGTCTGGGGAGATCACTCCGGACAACTTCCTCGTCGACAAAGTCCTTCTCGAGATCAGTCGACGCAAAATCTCGAAGAAGGCCCATGAATTTCGTCTGTCCGACCACGACACAGTGGAGAAGGTCGAAACTGACGAGGAACGCGCAATGTCGCCAAGCCTGACGGATGCGCAGATCAAGGCCATCGCCCACCTCGCGAAGGCTGCAGAAAAACATTACGGCTGCCCTCAGGATATCGAGTGGGCTGTCGATGTTGATTCACCCGAAGGGGGAAATATCGTGCTACTCCAGGCACGGCCCGAGACGGTTTGGAGTAAGCACCGGCGGCCACCTGTGGCTGCCGGTGCGTCTTCGACCGACTTTATGAGCAGCATCGTCTCGACGCTGGTAAACCCGCTGCATACTCGGAAATCGTGACCGATAGGACACACCGACCTGCGCTAATCGAAAGGAATTCCCATGGCCGATCGTTTCCCTAGTCCCTTTGATATTGCTACACCTGAGGGCGCCGAGGGTTGGCAAGACATGTACACCTACCCCTCCTTGTTCTCCGAGCAACGACGTGGGTTCGAGGATTCAATGTTCTGGTTCCAAGATGGCGTGCACTGGCCAAATGTGCTCACCCCGTGGGACGCTACCTTTTACGAATTCGCCATCGCATCCCTCTCCCAGTACAACACCCGCCATCTGCAGGTGCCACCGGCCAACGGAATCGCCTTCCGGATTCTAAACGGCTTCGGCTACCTATCACCGGTGCCGGCTGATCCCAATACGATTGAGGAACGTGCCGCTAACTTCACGGACCGAGCAGGTCACTACTTCATGAATTGGGATAGCCTTTATGACCAGTGGATGGTCAAGATACGAACTTTGGTAGGAGAACTCGAATCACTGGAATTCGCAACCTTGCCCGAGCTAGAAGATGCCGACGATGTTGTGAAATCGGGCGCGGGTCTTGGTACCGGGTATAAAATACAAGACAACTACCATCGGTTGATTAGCCTCGGGTTGAAATTGTGGAATTACCACTTCGAATTCCTAAATCTCGGCTATGCGGCCTACCTTGACTTTTTCATGTTTTGCAAGACAGTTTTCCCGAGCATTCCGGATCTTGCGATCGCAAAAATGGTTGCCGGCGTCGACGTCGATCTGTTCCGCCCAGATGATGAACTAAAGCGGTTGGCCCGCAAGGCCGTGGAGTCTGGTGTTGCCGAGGCTTTCTCCGCAGGTGACGTTGAAGCAACCTGCCAGATCCTGAAGGGATCCTCCGAAGGGCAAAGTTGGATTGCTTCCTTCCAGGAGTCCGCTGAGCCGTGGTTTAACTTCTCCACAGGCTCGGGCTTCTACCACCAAGACAAAATTTGGATTGAGAACGTTGAGGTTCCCTTCGAATTCATCCGCAATTACATCAACATGTTGAATGAAGGACAGGACCTCAGTCGTCCCGTTGACGCCATTCGTGCCGAGCGTGACAGAGTGGTAACCGAATACACTGCTCTGCTGGAAAACCCCGAGGATCAGGAAGCCTTCCAAGGAAAACTCGGATTGGCTCGGACAGTGTTCCCTTACGTGGAGAACCACAACTTTTATGTCGAGCACTGGAGCCACTCGGTCATCTGGCGCAAGATGCGCCAGTTGGGTCAAGTATTCGTCAAGGAGGGGTTCTGGTCTGAAGCTGACGACATCTTCTACCTCAAGCGCACCGAGGTTGAAGATGCTCTGTGGGACTACTACGTTGCCTGGGCGACTCCGGAAGCTCCGGCTGGGCCGGGGTATTGGCCGAAGATCATCGCCGATCGTAAACGCATCTGCGAGGCCTTGGCGAAGGTGAAGCCGAGTCCAGGTTTGGGAGTCCCACCTGAGGTCGTCACTGAGCCGTTCACCGTCATGCTGTGGGGCATTACTTCAGACAGCGTGAAGTCGTGGTTGGGTGGCGGCGAAGCAACCGAAGGAGAATTACGCGGCATGGCGGCGTCTCCCGGCGTGGTGGAAGGTCTCGCGCGGGTCGTCCTCTCCCCTGCTCAACTAAGTGAAATTCAACAGGGCGAAATCCTAGTGGCGCCGCTGACAACTCCTAGTTGGGCGCCGATCTTCGGGAAGATCCAAGCCACCGTCACCGACAGCGGTGGCATGATGAGCCACGCCGCCATAGTCTGTCGTGAATACGGCCTGCCGGCGGTAACTGGCACCGGATTCGCAACGTCAAATATCACCACCGGGCAGCGCATCCGGGTCGATGGTACCAACGGAATTGTGACGTTACTGGATTGAGGAAGTACCAACCGAAACGAAAATCCAAAGTATTGGGTGGTTCCTCCGGGCGGGACACAGCAGTTGCCGTCCGGAGGAGACTCAAACACCCTTAAGATAGAGTTCTTCGGTGGAAGGGGACGGGCATGTTGACAGTCGAGCAAAATGAGGAGTTGACCCAGGTCGGACCTGGCACCCCGATGGGGGAGTTGCTCCGCAGATATTGGTACCCGATCGCGTTCGAGGAAGACTTTGACACGGTCCCGACGAAGTCGGTGCGTCTCCTCAGTGAGAACTGGACGTTATTCAAGACCCCGAAGGGCGGCAAGTACGGCATCGTGGCCGAGCACTGCCCGCATCGCCGTGCCTCACTCACATATGGCGTGGTCCACGAGGACGGCATCCGCTGTGGCTACCACGGCTGGAAATTTGATTTCGATGGCCGGTGTTTGGAGCAACCGGCGGAGGGCGACAATCAAAACTTCCGCGACCGCGTCCAGCAAAAGGCCGGGAAGGCGCAGCCAATGGGCGGCATGATCTGGGTTTACGTCGGCCCCGATCCGGCACCGGAACTGCCGCGGTTCGACGTTTTTGTCATGGATGGGATGAAGGACTGCGGGTACTCCACGCTTCCATGTAACTGGTTGCAGATAATGGAAAACTCCGTAGATCCGCACCATGTCCAATGGCTGCATGGTTACTACTTCGAATTCCTTGGGCAAACCCACGGCTTCGATGCCCCGAAAGCCTTCCAGAAGAAGCACCTTCGAACGGGTTTCGAGGAGATGGAATGGGGAATCTTGAAGCGGCGCATTCTGGAGGGTAGCTCCGAGGAAAACGATGACTGGAAGATCGGACACCCATTGGTGTTCCCGTACTTCATGCGGGTGGGCGGTGCGGGCATCGACCAGATGCAAATCCGTGTTCCAATCGACGACACCACCACCTGGAAACTGTTTTACTCCAACCACGCCCCAGTGGGCATAGATCCGCCGCCGCAGGCGCGCCCGGTGTTTTATGAGTTCCTGTGGAGAGATGCCGAAGGTCGCTTCATCACTGACTATATAGAAGGTCAGGACGTCATGGCGTGGGTCTCGCAGGGTACTGTGACGGATCGGTCTCAGGAACACCTCGGGCGCTCGGACGCCGGTGTCGCGATGCTCCGCAAGATGTTCAAGGAGAACATGCACAGGGTCGAGAAAGGCGAGGATCCCATCGGCGTCATCCGCGAACGCCATGATCGGATCAATCTTCCATGTGAGCGAGACAAGTTCGGTGCTGAAAGCGAATTTGCCAAGGCATGGATCACCGGCGGTTCCATGCGTTACAGCCCCATAAAACAGGAGATGTTGGAACTGCATGCCAGCGCTTGGGCGAATAAGGAGAAGGCCGGTGCCGGCGCCTGATGATTCTTTGACCAAGGAGGAGGCAGCGCGTGATCGTGTGGCACTGCCTCCAACACCGCATAGATTGCCCGACGCAGCTCAGTGGTTCGCAAGGGATGCTGAGCGGCACCTTGCGGATCGGCCGAAGTTCTGCCCGATGTGTGGCGTTGACCTTCAAGCCGACCGAGGTATCGCGACGGAATACTGGACAGCGGACGTTCGAGTCTTCATGACTTGGTGTGGAGGGTGCGGGTGGTTCGGCGAAGTGGTGCGCTTCGACATGGTGACAATCATGGAGGAAGAGCATTAGTTCCACCCCCGCACTGGTTTTCGATTTTGGCGGGCCGGTACTTCTCACCCCGTTCGAATTGCGTCACATAGGTGAGGCAGCACTTGGCCTGCCCCGCGGTGCTCTAGCTTGGACAGGGCCATTCGAACCTGATGCGGACGTGAACTGGCGGTCATTTCAGGCTGGTGAGATCACGGAGGTTGAGTATTGGGATTTTCAGGTCGCACGTTTTGCAGAACTCACCGGACTCCCGGCCGAAATGCCGGTCCTGATGGGGTACCTCTATTCGGGCACGCAGGAACAACTGGTTAGGCCAGCGGCCCGAGAACTGATGCGGGATGCTCAGCGCGCTGGTCGGCCGGTCGGCATGCTCACAAACGATCTGACAGCCTTCCACGCTGAAGCTTGGATTGAGCGCATCACTATCATCAGCGAATTCGATGCAATGGTTGATGGGCGCAGAGACGGGGTGATGAAACCCAATCCAGCGGCGTACCTACTAATTTGTGAACGCCTAGGCGTCGACCCGGCTCAAGTCGTGTTCGTCGATGATCAACAAGTGAACCTAGCAGGTGCGCAGGCCCTTGGACTTCAGTGTGTACATCTGGACCCCGCAAACCCGGAGCCCGGTTTTGCGGCAGCCAGGGGGTTACTTCAACTACCGACGGCTTCATAGCTTAAGCCCATGGCTCGCACGCACAGGTGGCACGCCTCAGCCGGAAAATCAACCAGTACGTGGCGCCGACACGGCTATCGCCTTAGCGAACGGCTGCCGCGCACCCGTGCCGGCAAGGTCAGATCGCTCATCAGCGCCACTCCCCTAACGACCCCGCCCAATCCGCCGCATCGTCTTCGCCGGCAGGTAACGCGACAACACAGCACTAGGCCCAACAAGAATAAGCAGATCGCGGGCCCGACTCATCCCGGTGTATAGAACACTGCGCGGATCAGCACCATCATGGAAGCCATCGACGGCCAGAACAACGACCGGCCGCTCCAACCCCTTGAACCCAGCAACCGTGGAGTAGAAGACATCATCGGTCGCCCATAGCTCCTTCCAATAGCGGGTCTTATCGTCGCCGAATTCAAGATGCACCGGGTGACGATGCGCGGTGGTCAGCAATGCCACATGCTCGGGCAGCGATCCGCGGTACTGCCGAAGACTCATTGGTTTGTCATTT
>CAMDKJ010000014.1 GCA_945900705.1 Bifidobacterium breve
CATTTCGCACTCGGAGTTCTTGTAACCCTTCACCCAAAGGGCGCAACCAGCCATTCGTGACAAGAGTCGAACCGTGTTGAGCTAATGAGCCAAAGACTGCACTGTCAAAAGCCGCCACATCGATCTGACTTAGTCCTCGCAACCATTGATGAATTGGGACACGCCCATACTCATCAACATAAAAGGAGATTGTCCAGGTCACGCAGTAAGAATCAGCGAACCTTCACCAACTCACCAGCAAAAATGTTCGGGCTGTGGATGGCTTGTCGTTAAACGTCAGTGCGGTGGAAGTTCGCAAACGATCGACTCGCTGTTGGCCCCCGCTGACCTTGATAGCGCGAGCCATATTTCTCCGAGCCGTACGGGTGCTCCGCCGGGCTAGATAGCCGGAACAAACACAATTGGCCGATTTTCATCCCTGGATACAACATGATCGGCAAGGTAGCGACATTGGAAAGTTCGAGAGTGACGTGACCAGAAAACCCTGGGTCAATAAAGCCGGCCGTTGAATGGGTCAGCAGCCCCAGGCGACCTAGTGATGACTTACCTTCGAGGCGACCGGCAATATCGTCAGGCAAGGTCACAACTTCATAGGTGGACCCAAGTACGAACTCACCTGGATGCAGGACGAACGGATCGTCGCCATCGGGTTCAATTAAGCGGGTGAGATCAGGCTGCTCAATGCTCGGATCAATATGGGGGTAGCGATGATTCTCGAATACCCGGAAGAGGCGATCGAGCCGGACGTCAATACTGGATGGCTGAATCATCCCCGGGTCAAAGGGCTCGATGGCAACCCGTTTGGCAGTGAGTTCAGCTTTTATATCGCGATCAGAAAGCAGCACCCGCGAAGGGTACCAATATTGAGCCGAACCCGGTGGGTCGATCTAGGAGCTGAAACCTGAGAGGTCGTCAGGGGCATCAGCGGCGCAGGCCTCGAGCGCAGCCAATGGGACTATGCGAAGTGCCTGTTCATTTGTTGCCCGCAGCAGCACCGGTGATGAAACACCTGCCGAGTAGGACTGCAGCCACCGCCCCGCGCATACCGCCCACCGGTCTCCGGCCGTTAAGCCCGGGAAGCCATATTGGGGCGCCGAAGTGCTTAAGTCATTGCCTATCGCCCGTTGATGCTCGAGAAACTCCGTGGTCACCACCACGCAGACGGTATGTGAGCCGAGGTCATCGGGGCCGGTGTTGGCGTAACCATCTCGATAGAAACCAGTTAGCGGTTCAAGGCTACATAGTTCAAGTTCGGTACCCATCACATTTAATTGGTCCATGTGTCAACGCTAGCGCTTAAGTTTCACGGGCTCACCAGTTGGGTCGGAACTCCAAGATTGAAATCTGGTTGAGGGAGATTCACCATATACACGGTAGCCAAAATCAGAATGAGTAATCCCAGCCCGATCAATCCGTATCGCAAAGACACCATCGTGAATGTGCTGCCAATACCAACCAAGAACAGCACGCCGGCAAGGAGCACCGTCAGCCTGATGTACTGATCAGAAAGGTTTCCGGCTGAGACTCCGTCGAGATTCAAAGCGTGAGACTCCGCCGCCAAAGTATCGCTTTCAGCAAGCAAAGGTCGCGTGTACTCTTCCATATCGAACGGAGTAGGTGGGGCATCTAAGTTCGTTTCCGGATTCGTACCTAACCAGGCTTGGAAGGCAGTTTCGAGATTGGGTTCAAAGCGTTGCTCCGCGAATGACATAGCGGCAGGATCGCCCAATGATTTCGCCTGCAACCAAGCGAAGAAAGCTGATTCGTCGAAGTTCTGCACCTCATAGGCTTCGATAGCCTTCGCATCCGCGTCAGTAGCTGCGGTACCAGAGGCGGCAAATGCCATCCGGGATTCGGTGCCGTATGCGGCAGCAGCAAACCCAGACCACGCGGCCATCACAGTCACGGCGGCTAACAACACTGCCTCAGCAACTTGCACGATGCGCCAGTGCCCCGCGGGTTGACCGTGGGCCTTGCTGTGCTCTTGGTGCTTTTGTGCCTCGCGAGCAACCTCAACCGGCGAGAGTGACTCTCCCACTGTGACCCCAATTCTTTTCCGTGTTGCCCAAATTACCTAGAGGTTGACTGGGCCAATTATGCTACGGACTATGCCCGGCAATGATCCTGCCACCAACCCAGCAGCTGATGATGCCGCGCCGGCTCCGGCGGATCGACTTCGCGAGCGGCTTACCCACGGCCACGGCCGATACTCGGTAATCGCCGGCACTTTGACGATCTGGATCATGGACACCTTGCTGACGCGCCGATTGGAGATGAGTGGTGCAGTCACCGGAGCCACCGCTGACATCGTTCGCACTTTCGAGACTGCAAGCACCATCTTGTTCGTCGTCACTTCAATTGGGTTGATCGTTGCCCTGCTCAAGCCTTACCCGCGTGCCTTGTTCCCGGTGGCCGCAATCTATCTAACCTTTTCCGTAGTCCAAGTTGTCGCAAATGTGATCTCAATGCTCAGCAGCGCGCATACCACTGATGGGATGGGCTTAGGCAGCCTGTGGGATGTTGCTGCGGTCTACGCCATGAGTGTCTCAGTCTTCATGTTTGTTTACCTACTGCTAGACCTAGCAACCCCCGGCGGCGCATTTGTCTGGCCCGCTCGCGATGGCCAAGATGCACCCACGCCAAATCTTTTTGACTACATGTTCATCTCGCTCAATGTGAACTCCACTTACGGCCCCACCTCAGAAGCGGTCATGTCGCGCCCCACCAAACTAATTATGGCAATGCAGGTACTGCTCGCAATTTTGATGCTGACGGTGCTGATATCCCGCGCGGTCGCCGCTACTTCTTAGTACCTCGCGCCGGTACCAACCGGCCCGGTACGCTTAAGGCCTTCGCGGGCGTAGCTCAGTGGTAGAGCGCTAGCTTCCCAAGCTAGATATGCGGGTTCGATTCCCGTCGCCCGCTCAGAATCGGCGTGGACTCTAAATCGGTAGGAGCAGGGCGACGTTGGCCGCCGCCGCCGCCTTAGCCAGTTCCCGGTCAAGAGTTGCTAACGGAAGCCCCCGGTCTCTAGCTAGCAGCAAGTAGCACGTGTCGTATGAGGTGAGCCCATGCTTTTGCGCTTCGAGTGCTAGCCGCTGAACCTGACTACCCACAACATCGGTACGGATATCCAATTGATCAAGTCGTTCGCAAACGCCGACCACGAACTCAGCGTCGACTCGTCCGGCCCGCATAGCGGTGCGGAAGGCATTTGCCATCTCCGCGTGCCATAACTCGGGAACGAGAACGAACCCGTTGGTCAAGAGATCGTCGATCTTCGCTTCGGCTTCAGGGTCCCCGTCTCGAAGAATCCAACCTATGGCAGCTGAAGCATCAAGGACGGCTCCGCCTAGGTCGCTCACCTAGCACGCCCGTCGTCGATCAAATCTCGGCCCGTCGCCTCCGCCGGCAGTCGGCGAACTCTCTCACCCAACTCGCGGATAGCCGCAACAGCGGCCGCCCGATCCTCGCGATCAGCCGCCTTGATGGGCGCGATGCGAGCGATGGGCCTCCCGTGCTTGGTGACAGTTACCTCTTTGCCTTCCATTACCTCCTCAAGGACCGCGGATAACTGGTTCTTAAGGTCATAAATGCCTATATACCCTTCGGGGCTGACCACGCTCATATATTTAGGCTAGCCTCTGGCCCGAAATACGTCAAGACTAGCCAGCTGGCCGAGCGGTCGTGTCATTAGGTGCTGCGGGCCCGCCCGTAATTGGTCAGGCCCGCATCGCGCGTTTACTAACTTGCCTTACCCGCTTTCGTAGCTGCAGGAATTTCGACAAGGCGCCCAGTTGATACGTCATAAATGTATCCGTAGATTGGAATTCCTCGAGGGACCAACGGATGGTTGCGTATCCGCTGAACATCTTCTGCGACGCTCGTAGCGTTGTCTGAGATTGTCAACCAATCAACGTACTTGCCTTCGGGTGACCCTGGTCCGGTGCCGATATCGGTGAATCCTTCGGCTCCGAGCTCAGCGGTCTCGAGGCTTTTGCTTAACAGGCCACGCATCACCTCATCCGTGAAAAACTCCATACCGCAATTGGAGTGATGGATGACGAACCATTCCTTGGCCCAAGAGCTTGTATGAGATCACAAGTGACCTGATGGCATCGTCACTCGCGCGACCGCCAGCATTTCGGATTACATGTGCATCGCCCTCCGCTAGCCCCGCATACTTTGCCGGATCGAGTCGGGCATCCATGCATGTCCGAATCGCGAACCCTCTAGCTGGAGGAAGGGATAGTTGAGACCTTTCACTAAAGGAGATTTGTTGCGCTGATGCGCAAGACACACGCTAGGAGAAATGAAATATCAATCACCAAGCCTAGATACACCTGCACAAACTTTGCAGAAGCCATGAGTTCCAGCGAGACATCGAGGTGGAAGATGTTGACCACGCGGCAATAACCGGGACTATTTCTTCTGCATTGGGCCATCAGCAGTGCATCGTGTTTGCTGATTACTGCGGCAGCCGCCTGAACACCGGGCGTGGCAAAGTCTTCAGCGCCGTCATGACGAAGCGCAGTGGCCCCGGAGCATAAACAGTGTTCTTGCCTTTGCGTAAGCCCGCAACAACAATATTCGCTACCACTTCTGGGTCGGTCGTCATCGGTGCTTCTGGCATCCCGGTTGTCATCTTCGTACGCACCATGCCCGGGCGGACAACAAGAACATTTGCTCCCGAGCCATGCAATGCGTCACCGAGGCCTTGAGCGAAGGCATCGAGACCAGCTTTCGTGGACCCATAAATAAAATTAGATCGACGTGCGCGATCTCCCGCAACACTTGAGAAGACTACAAGTGACCCGTGTCCTTGACCTTTCAATCGTGCCGCAACTCTTAGGCCCACGCTCACCGCGCCGGTGTAATTGGTCGTGGCCACCTCCACTGCGAGATCGGGATTGGCCTCGCCTTCGTCTTGGCTACCAAGAACCCCGAAAGCAAGTAGAACAATGTCAATATCCCCGGCATCGAAAACCTGATTAATCAGCACCGCGTGCTCCGTGGTGTTCTTAGCCTCAAAATCAATCGCTGAAACCCCTTGAATACCCGCACTGGTCAGCGCAGCGATTGCGGCATCACGCGCCGGTGACGGCCGCCCCGCTAACACCACGCGCTTAAGGCGATTACGCGGCAAAGCCCGCACCGTGGCCAGAGCAATCTCGCTGGTGCCCCCTAGGACAAGTACCGACTGCGGATCACCGAGTGCATCGTTCACAGCGACAACCTCCTGGCTAGGTCTGACTTAAAAATACCTTTGGGGTCCATCTGATCGCGGGTGCGCTGCCACTGCTTAAGGCGCGGATAAGTGCTCGCAAACATTTCTGGTGACTGCCTTGAATCTTTGGCAAGGTAGAGCCGGCCGCCGGCATTGGCAACTAACTCATCCAATTCATCCAAAGCCGCCGCGAGCCCCGGGATGCCCGCAGGCACATCGGCCGCCAGAGTCCAGCCAGCCTGTGGAAATGAAAGTGGCGCCGGGTTCGCAGTACCAAAACGTTTTAACACGGTCAGGAAACTAGGTGCACCTACGCTTTGCAACTTGCGAAGCGCAGCACCAACAACCTCGCTGGCCTCGTCTGGCACCACAAATTGATATTGGACAAATCCCGCGGGCCCGTAAACCCGATTCCAGTCTGCTACGAAATCAAGTGGATGAAAGAACTCAGAAATTGGTTGCAGCGCGCCCTGTTCATGTTTAGGGGCTTTGCGATACCACGCTTCATTGAAGGCCCGCACGGTAAATTTATTGAGCAGGCCACTAGGGATGAACCCGGGAGTTTTCGCCAATGCCTTCGGGCCATAAGCGAGTGCTGTTGCTCGCTTATCTTCGGGCAGCTGTTCGCGCGTTGCATGATCACCGCGGGTAATTACCCCGCGTCCTGATGCAGAGAGACTGTCTATCCAAGCGACGCTATAGCGGTACTGTGAATCGCTTTCAATCATTCGCGCCATCACTTCGTCAAGGTCTGCGCAGCGTTCAGTGTCGACACTTATCAAAGAGCTAGAAATTGGGATCATCTTGAAAGTTGCCTCGGTCATTACTCCGGTTAAACCCATTCCACCGACCGTGGCCCAAAACTGTTCCTCCGATTGCGCGTCATCAGGATTAAGCGCACGTAACTCACCGAGCCCGTTAACGAGTTTTATCTCCTGCACATGATTGCCAAAGCTGCCCTCTACGTGGTGGTTCTTGCCATGCACATCGGCTGCGATGGCGCCACCGATTGTCACCATTCGGGTGCCCGGAGAAACCGGCACGAAGAACCCAGCGGGCACGGTAGCCAGTAAGAGATCGTGGAAGCTCACTCCAGTACCGACCGTGACAGCACCGGTACTCGCGTTCAGGGAGATTGATGACATTTGCTGCAGGTCAATTACCGACGCTCCGCCACTTTGGGCTGCGTCACCATATGAACGGCCCAGCCCACGTGCTAAGACTCCTCTAGGCCCGGATTCTTCGATGCACTTTTGCACTTCTTCAACGGTGCTGACCGGCACCACTTTCGCCAGCGAAGGCGAAGTACGCCCCCACCCGGTTAGGAGTTGTTCGTCGTCAGCAAGTCGTAGCGGTGATTGTTGTGACATTAAGCGCCCAATGCTCCTAAACCGAACAGCAGCAGCCAAATGCCACCGATGACTAACAGTGCCTTATCGTGCAGCACCGCATCCTCGGGTGCCTCTGCTTTACCGCGATCAATGGCCACGCCGTATCTCAAAATTGCAAGTACGAATGGCAGCACACTCCACTGCGCCCACGGCAGGGTCGATGGAGCCTGACCAACCTCGAATGCCCACAGGCAGTAGGCAACGATCGTCACTGCTGCTGACACGCCCAAGACGAACCGCAGATAGCCCAAGGAGTAACCCTCAAGGCTACGGCGCTTGGGTGTATTTGTGCCAGCAGCCTGGTTCAGCGATCGCTCAAGTTCACTGAACCTCTTGCCCGCGGCCATAAAGAGTGATCCGAAACCGGCAACTATCAAGAACCATTGCGAGATCGGCAGGTTTGATGCGACGCCGCCAGCAATTGCCCGAAGCAGGAAGCCCATGGCAATGAGTGCTAGTTCAATAACCGGCTCGTGCTTTAAGAAGAGCGAATACGAAAGCGTGAAAATGAAATAGATCGCAACAACGCCGGCTAGTTCTGGCCTTATCCACCAAGACAATGCCAGTGCCACAAGTGCGAGCACTATTGCGAAAGCCGCCGCGACAATCGGCTTTAGGTCTCCCGCGGCGATCGGGCGATTACACTTCGTTGGATGGTCGCGATCAGCATCAACGTCGCGAATATCGTTGATTAAATAAGTAGAACTCGATATTAGGCAAAATGCGATAAATGCCCAAAGGGTCGGCACCAACACCGATGGTTCGAAAAGTGAACCCGCCGCCAATGGAGCGGCAAGTACAAGAACGTTCTTTAACCATTGCCTCGGCCGCATTGCGGAGGCCAGCGCAACGGGTAGTGACCGTCCCTCACGCGTCGCGTTCAACACTTGCCCCCGGCTCTGAATCGCCGACAATTCGAGCCAGCTGCGGTACCACAAGTAACCAAGTGATTACGTGCAGGATTGACAGCCAGATACGGGTAGACCAAAGCACGTCAACGGGTTGCATGAGGAGCCCGCCGAGGGAAAGCAAAGCGATAAGGGTGCCACCCCAATAAACAACCCGACGGGCGCCGCGTCGCCCCAACATCAAACTTGAAAGCAGCGCGCCAACTACAGCGGCAAATACCGGGGCGAGCAGCACTGAAAGCCACGGGACCACCGTCAGGGCGCCGCCTAATACCGATGGAACCTCAAACGGCACCCCGAGTAGGCGCCCAATGCCATATACGAGCAGGCTCAGGAGGCCGGCCCAGCCGCCGGTCAGGGCGCCCGCGTATAGCAGGAACCGCAAAGTGGGGTTAGCCGACTTGGGAGGGGCAATCGGGGTCACCGATGTTGTCCAGAAGCCCGTCATACCCCCATTGTGGCGAATGATTGCGGGCCGCGACACAAGTGGGCAAAACGCGTCGCGCACTTGCGCAAGTTACTGATCAGTAGCATTATTAGGTTACTGGCTGGTAACCTTGCTCCAGGGCGGGGAGTTCCGGCAAACTGCAGAGGCCTAACTAATAAAGGAGCAAGGTCGGTCATGGGACATTACAAGAGCAACCTTCGTGACTTGGAGTTCAACCTTTTCGAGGTATTCGGTGCTGGTGAACGCCTCGGCAATGGGCCATTTGCAGATATGGACGAAGACACCGCGCGCGATGTCCTTCACGAAGTTGATCGACTAGCAACCGGTGAACTCGCCGACTCCTTCGCCGACTCAGACCGAAACCCACCGATTTATGACCCGAAGACCAAAACGGTCACCATGCCTGAAAGCTTTAAGAAGTCTTACCGCTTACTCCTGGATTCACAGTGGTGGCGCCTTGACCTGCCAGCACATATGGGCGGCTCTGGTGCACCTCCGTCACTGCGTTGGGCGGCCAGCGAAATGCTGCTCGGCTCAAATCCCGCCGCATTCATGTTTATGTCCGGGCCTGGTTTTGCCAGCATTCTTGACAGTATCGGCAACGCGGATCAAAAACGCGCTGCTACTTTCACCATCGACAAGGGCTGGGGCTCGACGATGGTGCTCACGGAGCCCGATGCGGGCTCCGACGTAGGTGCAGGCCGCGCCAAGGCGATCGATAACGGCGACGGTACTTGGCGCATTGAAGGTGTCAAGCGTTTCATTAGCTCCGGTGAGCACGACATGGCCGAAAATATTTTGCACTTGGTGCTGGCGCGACCTGTTGGTGCTGGGCCAGGTACTAAAGGCCTCTCACTTTTCCTCGTCCCCAAGTTCCACTTTGATTTCCAGACCGGTGAACTGGGCGACCGCAATGGCGTCTACGCAACTAACCTCGAAAAGAAGATGGGCTTAAAGGTGTCAACGACCTGCGAGCTCTCCTTCAGCGAAAATGAGCCCGCCATAGGTTGGCTGGTGGGTGACATTCATGATGGCATCGCCCAGATGTTCAAGGTCATCGAATACGCGCGCATGATGGTCGGCACCAAAGCCATCGCAACTCTTTCAACCGGGTACCTTAACGCCCTTGATTACGCGAAAACTCGCGTCCAAGGGGCTGACCTAACACAGATGACGGATAAGGCCGCACCACGCGTGACGATTGTTCACCACCCCGATGTCCGCCGCTCCTTGATGCTGCAAAAGTCATACGCCGAGGGGATGCGTGCACTCATCGCATTCACCGCCTACTGGCAAGACATGGTTGAGATGGGTGAGGCCGGCACTGAAGGCGTCGACTTGGACGCCGCCCTTCGCATGAATGATTTACTTCTTCCGATTGTCAAAGGTGTTGGATCGGAGCGTTCGTATGAAATGCTCGCGGTATCACTACAAACGTACGGTGGTTCTGGCTACCTTCAGGATTACCCAATTGAACAATACCTTCGAGACGCCAAGATCGATACCCTGTATGAAGGCACCACTGCTATTCAGGGGCTCGACTTCTTCTTCCGCAAGATGGTTCGTGACCAGTTCAAGTCCATTTTCTACTTAGGATCGCAAATCACCGAGACGGTTAAAGGTGATGAAGGTTCTGGGCAGTTGGCAACCGAACGTGAACTCCTCGGCAAAGCCCTTGAGGACGTGCAGGCGGTAATTGGCCTGCTAGGGCAATGGGCCATGGCTTCACAAACTGATTCCCGGGAGATCTACCGGGTTGGCCTGAACACCACTCGCCTGCTGATGGCAACCGGTGACCTACTCATTGGCTGGCTACTCCTCCGTCAAGCTGAGGTGGCAATTGCGGCCCTTGCAGCGGGTGCCTCTGATCGTGATCGGCCCTTCTATCTCGGCAAGATCGAAACAGCCAAGTGGTTCGCGCGCAATCGCCTCCCGTTACTGGCAGCCGAAAGGGCAGTTGCCGAAGCAACCACCCTTGAAGTCATGGAACTCCCCGAGGAATCCTTCTAAGCCCCCAAGGCTCGTAGAATCATTACATGAGGTTGCGCCGTTTCGTTTACGTTTTCATTTTCGGCGTTGTTGCCACGTCAATGAGTGTCAGTGCGGCAAGTGGGCACTCGCAACTGGTTTCATCAGACCCAGTCGATGGTTCGGTGCTGAGTGCACCACCAACTCAGGTGGTGCTGACTTTCAACGAGGCACTACTTAAAGAAGCCGTTGATGTGGCGATCGCCAACGGCGCCGGAGAGGCAGTCAGCGGTGCCGTCGCCACAGCGGTTGGCGCTATCGTGACCATCCCGTGGCCTGCTGATTTACCCCCTGATAACTATTCGGTTTCCTACCGAATTGTTTCTGATGACGGGCATCCGATCACCGGGTCGATTGGGTTTGCCTACACCTCGGCGAGCACCTCACCATCGGTCATAACTCCCGAAGCTACGCCCGAAGTAATGCCCGAAGTGCCACCGACATCGGAGCCCGCACCCGGTTTCCCAATAGGGCTAGTTGGTCTAATTCTCGCTCTAGCCGCCACGATTACCGTCATCATTTTGGCAAGGCGCACACGTCGATGAGGCAGACAGCCACGCAGAGCGCACCGCGCAGCACCACGAGCCGACCGCTAGGTTTTGGCGCTATCGCTTTGCTCGCCGTCGCGCTGGTGGTGCTTGCGATAAGTGCACTCGCGGTGTCCTTGGTGGTATCCGGCGGCGCATATGAGCCACCAATTGCCGGGCTCCCAGATCCTGGACCACTTGTTGTCTGGGGAGTTCCAATACTGCGCCTACTTACTGAAATCGCTGCCCTAGCAACTATTGGTTGGCTACTTGCTGCTTGCATACTTGATCCGTCGGGTAAGGACGGTGTTATCTCTCGGGTGGGCCGATCAGATGCCGTTCGGGCCTCGATAGCCGCACTCATCTGGTCAGTACTAGCTCTGGCCCAGATGTTCTTCGTGCTCGCCAACGTACTTGGTATCACACTTAGTCAAGCATTTAATCCTGCAGTTTTCGCGACGTACGCGGGTGATATTCCGGCAACCCGCGCACTGATGATAACGGCGCTGCTGGCCTTCATCGTCTCTTTCGGCGCGTTCATCACTTCAACCATCGGCGCTGAAGCCGGGTGGCTGATTGTTGCTTTGGTCGCGGTCTCGCTACCGGTGCTCGGTGGCCACGGCTCTGGCCTCGGTGATCATGCGCTAGCCATTACCGCCGGCACTACCCATATTCTTGCGGCAGTAATATGGATCGGCGGCCTAATGGCGCTGGCGCTGCATGCCGTCCGCCGCGATGGATCCTTGCAGCGGTCACTTCAACGCTTCTCCGCAATTGCCCTGGTAGCAATCGTGCTGTTGGCAGTGAGCGGTATCGCGAATGCATACACGCGACTTGAGTCATTGGATCAGTTGTTCAACACCGGCTACGGTCAAGTGGTTTTCACCAAAGCGCTACTGATCATCAGCCTTGGAATCATCGGCTGGGTGATGCGTCGACGACTTTATTCGGGCCCCAAAAAAACCTCCGGGGTGGCCCTCTTTGCTCGAATTGCCGGGCTCGAACTAGTCATCATGATGATCGCTGTCGCCCTAGGCGTTTCTCTCGCTTCAAGTGCCTCACCAAGACTGCAAACACCATTCAACTCCTTTGGCGAAACGTTGCTCGGATTTGCCTACCCACCGCCACCGACCGTGCTCACCGTTGGCCTGGGCTTTCGCCTAGAGCCACTGTTTTTGACTCTCGGAATCGTTGGCGCAGCGCTCTATTGCATCGGCGTAGCGCGCCTTCGAAAGCGCGGGGATAAATGGCCTTGGGGTCGGCTCATAGCTTGGCTCCTCGGCATCGGCATCATGATTTGGTGCACGAACGGAGGTATTGCTACTTACTCGCAGGTTTCAGTTGGCCTCCACATGTTTCAACACATGACCTTGACAATGCTAGCTCCAATCATGTTGGTGCTTGGCGCCCCGGCGACCCTTGCCCTGCGCGCAATAAAGCCCGGGAAAGGCTTCGACCGCGGCCCACGTGAGTGGCTCCTGTGGCTTTTGCACAGTTGGGTAACCCGGATAGCCACCAACCCTTTCTTTGTGTTTTTCATTTATGTACTCGGGTTGTATGGCCTATACATGACCCCACTCTTCGGCTGGCTGATGGGCAGTCACGCCGGCCACGTTGTCATGCAGCTTCATTTCTTGGCTGCTGGTTACCTGTTTTATTGGATACTAATCGGCATTGACCCTCGGCCCAAACCACTGCCTTACTGGGCACGCCTACTCATATTGATGCTGGCGCTATCTGTTCATGGATTCTTCGCGGTAGCGATGCTGATGTCCTCGACACCCCTGGCAATCGAGTGGTATGGCGTGGTGCAGCCAGATTGGATTGTTGATCCGCTCCGTGACACCTTGGTAGGTGCTCAGGTGGCGTGGGGGTTATCTGAAATTCCCACCACCATTGTTTTGATTGTTATTGCGGTGCAATGGTCGCGAAGCGATGAGCGTGAAGCAAAACGGTCTGACCGACAAGCTGAGCGCGATGGCGGAATCGAACTAACTCGGTATAACGAGCGCTTTGCCCGCTTGGCTGAACGCGATGAACAGGGCTAACATTTGTGGGTGCATCGGTTACTGATCACCGCCATGGCTCTCCTACTGGGACTGGCTCCCGGGGCAAGTGCGGCGCAGCCAACAACGCCTGAGTGGTTTCCCACCCAGCTGGCGAATATTGGTAATTCAAATCAAGTCATTGTGGTGACTGCAGCAAAGTGGTCAGCGACCGAAGGCACCCTTCGCGCCTTTGAGCGTTCAGCTAGCGGCAAATGGATTCAGGTGCTTGACGCCACCCATGCGCAGTTGGGCTACGGAGGGCTAGTAAAGGCCGCTGAGCGCCGGCAAGGCACCGGCAAAACTCCAACCGGCACCTTCGCTATTGAGACAGCGTTCGGAAGGCTTCCTGACCCCGGCACCGCGTTGCCGTATACCAAATTCGACCGTAACGATGCCTGGACTTACAACCCAAAGCAGCCCGCTACCTACAACCTCTTTCAGGATGCAGCTGTGGGGTGGGGTGGCTACGGAAACTACGTTGAGAGACTTTGGCAATACGGGGAGCAATACAACTACGTAGCGGTGCTTGACTTCAACTTGCCCAAGGGGGAGGTAACTGTCGGCCCCAACGGCATCCGCAGTACTTCGTCGCCGGCTGACACTCGCCGTGGCGGCGGCATCTTCTTACACGTGAGTAATGGGGATAAGACCGCCGGGTGCATCGCGATCGCCCAAGAACGCATGACCCAAATAATGAAGTGGCTAGATCCGGAGCAACGTCCGGTGATGGTTATCGGTACGCTCGCAACTATCGACCAGGTGTAGTACCTGGCTAACGCAATCTAATGTCTTTAAGTGCCGGGAACTTCTCCCTCCACTTTTCTGGCAACTCGGGATCAACCTCGACATAGATTATTTCCTCGTTGCCGCCGCCTCGGGCAACGACTGCGCCCTTAGGATCAATCACACAGGAGTGGCCGCCTAATTCAATACCAGGTTGAGCGCCCACCTCATTGCATGCGATTACCCACGCTTGGTTTTCAATTGCCCGGGCTTGGGTCAAAACATCCCAATGCTCAATTCGCGGAGTGGGCCAACCTGAGGTGACAACAAAAGTCGTTGCTCCGCCTTCGGTCAGCGCCCTGAAAAGTTCGGGGAAACGCAGGTCGTAGCAGGTGGCTAGACCGGTCGCGCCAAGCGGCGTATCGACAACTACGAGCTCCTCACCACTACTCATCAAAGTTGTCTCACCCCCTTCAAAACCGAATAGGTGGATCTTTCGATACGTTGCCCGAAGATCGCCCTGCGGTGAAAAGAGCACACTGGTGTTGTAGTACGAACCATTATCCACTTCGCAAAATGATCCGCCATGCAACCAAATACCATGTTGTTTGGCCAGAGCAGCCATATCGGTAACTAGCGGGCCGTTGATCGGTTGCGCGTGCTCGCGTGCCGCCTCGATATCAAACGCCCCCACATGCCACAACTCGGGTAGCACGACGAATTGTGCTTTGGTTGCCGCTTGGGCTATCAGTTTGAGGGCATGCGGCACGCGTTCATAGATCGGTTCGGCCGAAGTGCAGTTAAGTTGAATTAATGCCACTGTGACGCTCACGACTTAACCTTATCGGCCGTCGAGTACTGGGCACCGCGATCTGCGATTACACTTTCAATACTGCGTTAGGGGACTAGTGAAAACCGTATTTACTAAAGTTGAGCTAATCGGGGCATCCCTCGAAGGCCTAACTCAGGTAGCTGATCTGGTTAGCCCGCTGTCGGATGACCAGTGGCACGCCGACACCCCTTGCCCTGGCTGGCAGGTGGCAGATGTTGTCGCCCACCTTGCAGATTTCGAATCTTTCCTGAGCGGCAACCCGCGGGCCACTGACGAGCCCGATTGGGTCACTTTGCCGCACGTGATCGGCGAAACAGGAAAGTTCATTGAACTGGGGGTGCAGGCAAGGCGCGGCACCTCTAAAGCCGAGCTAATTGCAGAGTTGCGCGAACTCATCGAGCTCCGTCGCACCATCTTGAACACTGATACCGGAGACTTGAACAGCCAGGTTCGCGGTCCATTCGGTGGGCCAATAACTCTTGAAAGAGCGCTAACGATGCGCGGATTCGACACCTGGATACATGAGCAAGATATTCGCGATGCCATCGGGCAACCGGGGGGCTGGAGCGGCTTGCCTTTTGAAGTTGCGTTAAGTACGTTGATAAGTGCCCTTCCGGTGGTCTGGGGGAAGAACTCCAAGCCACCCGTGAATGCAGTACTAAAAGTCGTTATTAGCGACCTAGCGAGCGAAGTGTTAGTCCGTTTAGATGATGACGGCCGTGCCCGTTTCATCGAATTGGGGGAGCCCACGGTCCAACTAACAATTTCTGTTAGCGATCTAGTGCATCTAATGTGCGGGCGAGTTGCCGCAGATAACCCAGAATTTTTAGACCGAATAGACGTAACCGGTCCTGATGAGTTGGTTCAGCGCCTCATTGTTGGAATGGTTGTTACTCCGTAGTCCGACCCATATGCATTTCAACGGCAGGGTCGGCGAGGAAATTCGCCATACTCACTAGGGCTCTTGACCCAAGTGCTCCATCGATAACGCGGTGGTCGAAGGACATGGAGAGTTGCATGATGGGGCGCACTGACACCACGCCGTCAACAACCCACGGCCTATCCAGAATCCGACCGACTGCCAAAATTGCTGACTCACCCGGATTGATGATCGGGGTGCCGCCATCGACACCAAATACACCAACATTGGTTATCGTGAACGTGCCACCGGTGAGATCGGCAGGAGTACTGCGTCCGGCGCGCGCGGTTTCGATAAGCGTGTGAATGCTACGGGCGAGTTCGGTTAGTTCCATAGCGCCAGCGGACTTAACCGATGGCACAAGTAACCCACGCGGTGTGTCAGCCGCAATACCAAGGTGCACATCTTGGTGGGTCAAAATATCTGCGCCCTCGGGGGTCTCTAGCCACGTCGAATTGATTCTTGGGTATTTCTTAACCGCTTGAATCACAGCGGCTGCCACAATCGTTAAAGGCGTGACCCTAATTCCTTCAAATGCCACGTGGCTACGTAGCCGCGCAACCAGTTCAAGGGTACGCGACACGTCAACTTCGACCCATTCGGTCACATGTGGTGCCGTGAAGGCTGAACGCACCATCGCATCGGCCATTGCTCGCTGCACTCCACGCACCGGTTCACGATCAGCACCGACGGAAGGTGCCTTTCCCTGATTGGGGGCATGCCCATTTTGTGACGACCCCAGCACATCCTCGCGCGTTATTACTCCACCTACTCCTGTCGGCGTCACCGAACCCAAGGCCACGCCAAGATCCTTGGCCAACTTGCGCACGAGTGGCTTAGCCCTGGCAGGCATCGCGGTTGCCGCTATTTGATCCTGCTGGCCATCAGTCTTGCGCGGCCTACGGCGGATTTCATGATCGACTTTGACCCCATAACCAACCAGTACCGGCTCACGATCCTGCGCTTTCGCGGTCACCAAGATGGTGACGATCGGCGAGCCCACCGGCACAATTTCACCTTCAGGAACATGGAGGGTTTCGATCAATCCGGCATATGGGCATGGGAGTTCGACAACCGCTTTGGCGGTCTCAATTTCGACGATGACCTGATTAACAGAGACGCTATCGCCGGGGCGCACCCGCCACTTGACGATTTCAGCTTCGGTTAAACCCTCACCGACATCGGGTAAATTGAATACTTGCTGCTGCTGGTCGGCCATTTCAGTACCTCATCACTCGTTCAGCGGCATCGATCACGCGATCAAGGTCTGGCAGGAAGTACTCCTCGAGCCGGCTGGCCGGGTATGGCACATCAAAACCGGTAACCCTGATCACCGGCGCCTCAAGGGTGTAGAAGCACTTTTCACTTATATGAGCCGCAATTTCGGCTCCGACACCGCCACTCATCGAAGCCTCGTGAACTACAACTAGCCGACTTGTTCGTTCAACCGATGACGCTAGGGTCTCAAGATCGAGTGGTGATATCGACTGCATATCGACTACCTCGAGTGAGATGTCGGTGCTCGCCTCCGCAGCTTCAAGGCAGGTTCGCACCATCGGCCCGTAACAGGCCACCGTGACATCACTTCCGGTGTGCACCACTCGTGCCCGCCATGGATCCGCGACTGCACCTAGTTCAAGGGCTGCCAGCGACTCATCAACCTCGCCCTTATCCCAGTAACGGCGCTTCGGCTCGAAGTAAATAACGGGGTCGTTGCACGCGATCGCCTGTTGGATGGTGAGATACGCGGCCTGCGGGTCCGCGGGTGTTAGAACTCGCAGGCCAGCCGTGTGTGCGAAGTAGGCCTCCGGGGACTCACTGTGATGTTCGACCGCCCCGATACCGCCGCCGTAAGGGATCCGAATCGTGATCGGCATTGCTATCGCACCGGCCATTCGGCGATGGAACTTCGCCACCTGTGAAACAATTTGATCGAAGCCTGGGTATACGAAACCGTCGAACTGAATCTCTAGCACGGGTCGGTAGCCCCGCATTGCCAGACCCACCGCCGTTCCGATGATCCCGCTTTCCGCAAGTGGTGCATCCATCACGCGATGCTCGCCGAAATCCTTTTGTAGGCCATCGGTCACGCGGAAAACGCCACCAAGGCGCCCGATGTCCTGACCGAAGAGAATCACTTTCGGGTCACGCTCCATTGCTTTACGCAACCCTGAGTTGATTGCCTTAACCATCGTTAGCTCGGTCATTACCTAGCCCACCGAATCCTGGAAGGAGGACAAATACTCCAACATTTCTGACCGCTGCTCATCGATGCGCGCATGCGCCTCGGCATAAACGTCATCAAACATTGATTCAGGGCGCGGTGGGACCATGCCACGAACACCGTCACGAATATGTAAGGCTAACTCTTCGCCCTCCTGTTCGATGTGATCGAAAAAGGACCGATCAGCAATGCCTTGACGGGCTAGGTAAACCTTCAAACGCTCAATTGGATCACGAAGCCGCCAAGTCTCGAGCTCACCCGCGAGTCGGTAGCGAGTCGGATCATCCGAAGTTGTATGCGCGCCCATCCGATAGGTGTACGCCTCAATCAAGGTTGGCCCATTGCCGGTGCGAGCCCGCTCAAGTGCGACCTTCGTTACCGCCATCACCGCAAGGACGTCATTGCCATCGACTTGCACACCGGGGAAGCCAAATCCTGCGGCGCGCTCATAAATCTGAACATTGCTTTGGCGATCACGGGGTTGTGAGATCGCCCATTGATTATTTTGGCAGAAGAAAACAACGGGAGCAGAAAAAGACGCAGCGAAAACAAAGGCTTCATTGACATCACCTTGCGCCATGGCCCCATCGCCAAAATAAGTAACAGCTACGTCCTCGGCTCCATCGAATTGAATGCCCATCGCATAACCAACCCCATGAAGTACCTGCGCCCCGATAACGATCGAGTACGGACCGCACTTATTTACCTGCGGATCCCAACCCCCGGTCGTCACTCCCCGAAACATCGCCAATATTTCAAGCGGCGCTATCCCCCGACACCAGGTGACCCCGTGCTCGCGAAAAGTTGGAAAAGCAAAATCATTCGGGGCCATGGCGCGCGCAGAACCGACCTGCGCGGCCTCCTGCCCAAGGCAGGAAGCCCACAAACCCAACTCGCCCTGGCGTTGTAGCGCTGTTGCTTCCGTGTCGATTCGTCGAACGAGCACCATGTCGCGGTAGAGGCCCCTTAGCTCAGAATCACTCAGGGTGATGTCGTAATCGGGGTGCGAAACTCGCTGCCCCTCCGGGGTCAGCAACTGGACAGCTCTCATTCGATCTTCAGTCATCGATCCTCCACGGGACATCTTTGCACCAAGGGGGCAGGAGACCAACACTCACAGGTGACGCGCTCAAACGCAAGATTACGGCTTATTAATCACTTAAAACGCTATATTTATGTATGTTTACCGAGGTAAAACCTACTTATTAGTGCGAAATGGGGTGGATTAATGGCTGGTGTGCGGCAGGTAGACGAAATTGATCGCGGCATTATTCGGCTGCTCGTCGAGAACGGTCGGCGCAGCGTTTTGGATATCGCCGAACGCGTGCAGCTGACCCCGGCTCCCGTCAAACGGCGTATCG
>CAMDKJ010000015.1 GCA_945900705.1 Bifidobacterium breve
GAGTTGGGCTCGGCCGGCAACGTACTCGCGCTCAGCAAGGGGTGGACCGGCGTAACGCTGGACTTTATCCAGTGGCCACCCGGTCTCGGCCGCGACGATCTCCGCGGAGGCTCCGGCGCGAACGCGGGCCTGAATCTCTTTGGCACTGAGCGGTTCCAGGGCGAGCTCCGTAGGTTGGTGGCGGGGGCTAATGCTCAGAACTTAGCGCGTTATGGGTTCGGAGTGGGGATACAGGCCATAACTTGTGTCATTACCCGTTGTCGATATTAAAGCCACCGGGGGCCGGCCCGGGGATTGGCTCGGTATTTAATGCCGAAGTTGGCGGGATCAACCCATCGGCTCGCACCGAGCGCTGAATGCGTCTTTGGCCGATAACGGCGACCAAAAACGCGGCTGCGGCGCCACCATTACCAAGAGCAAAGCCGAGCCGGGCCCCCGAGACGTCAATTAGGTATCCGCCGGCAGCAACGCCAAGTGAGAAGCCCACCGTGAGCCCAGAATTTATGAAAGTCAAGCCTTCGGTCAACTGGGCGTTGGGGACTAATCGTTCGGCCAGGCTGAAGATGGTTATCAAAAGCGGTGCCACCAGCGCCCCGGAAATTACGGTGGCAAGTGTCAGAGTCGTCAAGGAATTCAAAAATGGTGTTATCGCTAGCGCAACCGTCAATGACCCGGTGATGACGACCAACTGGCGTGATAACGGTAAGCGAAAATGCCTGGAGCCAAACCATAGACCGCCGAACATTGACGTCAGCGCCCACATTGCAAGAAGTAGTCCTGATGCCTCGGGCGCACCTTGCTCGGCGGTGAAAGCGACGATCGCAACTTCGAATGAGCCAAAGATCGCCCCGGTGGCGATAGCCGACAAGATCATCAGCAGCACGCCAGGGCGTCGAAAAGCGGGAACATGTGGAATTTTCGATTGGTGCAGTGGGGCCGGAGTGGGTTCAGTTGATCGCTGTCTTACCAGAACCAGAGTGCCGGCAACGCCGATGACGATCGCTAAAATGATGGGCGCTGGAAGGGCTAACGAAATGGCCAACCAGGCGGTGATGAGCGGTCCGACCGTAAAAATAATCTCTTCAAAAATACTTTCAAGTGCGAATGCGGTGCGTAGTTTTGGGGATGAAGCTGACTCGACCCGAGAGATGACAAATGTCCAGCGCGCTCGAACAGCGGGCCCAATGGCCGGGGAGCAAGCACCGGCGCCGACCACGATTATGGCCGAGATTACCAGGGGCCAAGCCAACTCCATGCTTATGACGAACAGGGCGAGGCCCAAACTTTCGCCGGCGATTAACCAGCCCAAGACTTTGTGCTGCCCGAGGCGATCTACCAAGCGGCTCGAGATAATCATTCCCGCGGCAGCAGAGAGCGAGAAAGCCGCCGACATCACTCCGGCGAGCCCATATGAGCCAGTGATCCCACTGGTGAAGAGCAAGATCCCCAAACCCACGATGGCCATAGGTAGGCGGGCAATCAGTCCACTCGATGAAAACGCGAGTGCGCCAGGAAGACGTAACACCTCACGATAGGTACTGAGCACCCTGTGACGTTACCGCGACCACCTGTGTTGGCGGTTATGCGACCCGGCAAGATAGGAAAATGCAACTCAGGCCGGTACCACCGCTCGCAGAGGTGCTCACTGCTCACGCACTGTTACCGCTCGCATGGGACGCGGCCTGGGAGGCGGCACGTTTTTTGCGTGATGAACGTCCGGCAGACCTATTTATCGACACTAAGTCAACACCATCAGATTTGGTTTCGGAGATGGACAAGGGTGCTGAAGAACTGCTGGTCGCAAATTTGCTGGGCGCGCGCCCAGCCGACGGGCTACTTGGTGAGGAGGGCGGAGAGCGCTTTGGGTCCTCGGGGGTGCGCTGGGTGGTCGATCCACTCGATGGCACCGTGAATTACCTCCACCACATGCCGACGTGGGGAGTCTCGGTTGCGGCCGAGCAACACGGCCGATCGGTGGTCGGGGTGGTTGTCACTCCAGAGTTCGATGAGGCCTACATCGGTGTTAAGGGTGGTGGTGCCTGGGTCATCAATGGCGCGATCGCAACTCCCATTCGCGTAAGTGAGTGCAGCCGGCTAAGTAACGCGGTAGTGGCCACCGGTTTTGGTTATGCAGCAGAGCGTAGGAGGGCCCAGGGCCGGGTGGTCCATGAGTTGATCTCACAGGTCAGTGATATTAGAAGGATTGGTGCGGCGGTAATTGACTATTGCTGGTTAGCTCGTGGTCGCCTCGATGCATATTACGAACGCGGCTTGAATGCCTGGGACATTGCCGCCGGAGCCCTAATTGCCGCCGAGGCGGGGGCCGTGGTGACCGGCTTACGTGACGAAGATATTTATGGATCGATGATGATCGCGGCGGTACCAGCAATAGCTCATGAGCTGCGTGAATTCCTAGTGGGCGCCGAAGCCGATCGGGATTGATATCAACTTAGCAGGCGGAGTTCGGCCGAATACTGATGCACTTTGCGCACATAAATCTCGACCGCCGCAAGAAATGCACCATCTGCGATAACGTCGAGGCTAATTGTTGCGGGCACCCCGAGGGCGCGGGCATTGGGCGGGACGATCCGGTCATTTGGCACCAAAGCACAGGCACCTACTAGCGCATTCGGCCCGATGAGTGCCCGATGCAAGACCACTGACCCTGACCCAATCAACGAATCGCTGTATATCGTGCAGCCTTCTAAGTGGGCATTGTGACCAATGACGCACCGGTCACCCACGGTGGTGTTGAGCTCGGCGGTGCAGTGCACAATCGCCCCATCCTGGATTGAGGTTTGCGCCCCAATGACAATCGCCCCGTGGTCGCCACGAAGTACCGCACCGGGCCAGATACTAGATTCTGGCCCCACGGTGACATCGCCAATGATGACTGCCTGGGGGTGGACGAAAGCGCTCGCGTCGATATTTGGGGTGCGGTCACCGAGGGCATATATGGGCATGGGGAGCACGCTATCGGGTGGGGCGCCAGCCCACCCTCGCACGTCCATACTCAATAAGGCACAATCTGCGCACGATGCCTAGGTTCTGGGTGCGGGAATACCGTTGTGTCAGCTTTCGTTACGGCAAGTGAGGTAAGAAGGGAGAGCAGGTACCGTGGCTACAGATTATGACGCACCGCGCAAAACTGACGAAGAACTGGCTGAAGATAGCCTCGAAGAGCTAAAGGCGCGGCGCGTTGATAAGTCATCCTCGGTCATTGACGTTGATGAGACCGAGTTAGCGGAAAATCACGAACTGCCGGGGGCTGATCTTTCGGAAGAGAGCTTGACCGTGCGGGTAGTGCCGCGACAGTCAGATGAATTCACCTGCTCACGTTGCTACCTGGTGCAGCATCGCAGTCAACTTGATCATGAAGGCAAAGCCGGGCCCATCTGTAAGGACTGCGCCTAATTAGCCGAGTCGGTTGAACCAAGGTGATTGGTAAGCCGGTAGGCAATAACTTCTACACCCGCTGCGATTGCCGCTGTTGCGGCCGCCCATAACAGGGCCTTACCGAACGGCACAGTGGCATCGTTAGCTCGTGGTGCTTCCCTCCCCGTAAACCCACGATAACTAGAAGTTATGACTTTGCGGACAATTATCGTGGCACCAATTGCGACTATGGGTGCGATTAGATGCACGATGGGATTGACGTGGGCTTCGGGGGCGAGTGCCTCTTGCTCGGTCATTTGCGCTCCAGATGGGTTAGCGAACATGTGTTGATGCTAACCAATCGACGCGGTCGGCATTAATGCGACCGCAAGTTCGGCTGGGTTCTTGGTGGTGAGCAGCCATCCCGGGTGTGGATCGGCGGCATCGGTCAGCGCGATGAGCACGCCACCGCGGGCATGCCAAGGACGCAGCACCATGAAGCGCTCTGCCACGTGCTGCGCAGCTCGCATTTGATCACCGTCTAAAACCTCGATTCCTCCAAGGAATTCGCGGGCGATCCGGGCACGACCAGCACCGAGGGCTTGATCACTTACCGTTATTACCGGCGACCCAAACGTCAACCCAGCAACACACAGGACACTTATCCCGAAGAAAGTTAGCCAGCCGTAAATAGCCAAATAGGCAGCGCCTACGGCGACCGACAGCATGGCAACGAGCGCCAACACCACGATAAAAACCCAAATCGAGGGGAGCAGTCTTTCGCGGTAGGTCACGTCGGGGGCTTTCATGCTCCGAGTCTGCCATGTATCGCCGGCGGTAGAGTCCGCGTATGCGCTCAACCCAGTTACCTGATGGCGCCACGATGCCAGAGCGGCTGGCGAGCGCTCCTGAGCCCGGTGAATCAATTCCCTCGCATTACCGTTGGTGCTTCGGGTGCGGAGTCGATCACTCGACCGGTCTGCACATGCACATCACCGCCGGTGAGGGGCTCGCTGTCACCGGTAATTTCACGGTCACCGAACATCACCAAGGTGCACCCGGCCTGGCCCATGGCGGGTTGCTCTCAGCGGCGATTGACGAAGTACTCGGCTCATTAAACTGGTTGCTGGGCGAACCGGTGGTCACCGCTGCCCTAACTATGCAGTTCCTTCGACCAGTACCTGTTGGTTCGATACTGCATATCGAGGCCCAAGTTACCGGAGTAGTGCGACGCAAGGTCTACACCGCCGCCGTCGGGCGACTCTCGGATGCAAACGGTGCGATCGCGATCGCGGCGTCGGCGCTATTCGTGCAAGTTCCAATTGAGCACTTCATGAAGTTTGGCAATAAAGAACAGATCGATCTGGCGATTGCCGACCGGGCGTCGGGCGGTCCATCATGGCGAACCGGCGGCCACGAAGTTGAGGTAAACCCATGAGCTATGACGTTCGGTTACTCATCACCCGGCTTGACCCAGATCTGCCATTACCCGCCTATGAACACCCCGGTGATGCAGGATTAGACCTTCGTGCGCGAACCGCTGTGCGTCTTGATCCGGGCCAGCGGGCTTTGGTGCCAACCGGAGTGTCGATCGCATTGCCCTCGGGGTTTGCCGCGTTCGTTCACGCACGTAGCGGTCTAGCGCTTCGGGCCGGGTTAGGTGTGGTAAATGCCCCGGGCGTCATCGACGCTGGGTATCGCGGCGAGATCGGTGTGATTTTGATTAATCACGACAGCGCTAACGCCATCGAGGTGGCTCGGGGCGACCGCATTGCCCAATTGGTCGTGCAGCAGGTCGCACATGCGCTCGTCGATGAAGTAGCCGAATTACCGGGCAGCCAACGGGGTGCGGGTGGATTTGGATCAACCGGGGGCCACGCGGGTACGGTGACCTCATGAGCTCGCGCGAGTTTGGCCCATGGGATGAAGCGGAGATCGATTTTTCGGACGGTATCGAAAGACTTGATCTGGGCGGCTTACTAGTCAAGGCCACCCCGGGTGTTGATGTGCAAGTTCAGGCAGATGAGGCCACGGGCGCCGTCACGCAATTAACATTTGCGCAACCTGGTGCAGCAGTCCAGGTCCAGCCATATGCCGCCCCCAAATCTGGTGGCATGTGGCAGGACGTGCGAGGTCAAATCAAGAGTTCGATCACCAAGAGTGGCGGATTGGTTGAAGAGGTGAACGGCACTTTTGGCGTTGAATTACAGGCCCAGGTAACCGGTGACGACGGCAAGATGCAGCCCGCTCGGTTTGCCGGGATCGACGGAGCCCGTTGGTTCTTGCGTGCGGTATTCCTTGGGGCGGCGGCCAAGCCCGGCCCGGAAGCAGCCATTCTTGAAGGGCTAGTCCGTGACTTAGTCGTGGTGCGCGGCGGCGATGCTATGCCGGTTGGTGCACCAATCCCGATGAAATTGCCCAATTCGCCCGCATCCCATTCGGCCTCGGCGGTGCTGCCCGATGGTCGTCCGATTCTTGCCCCATTTATCCGCGGGCCAGAGTTAACCGAGACCCGTTAGCGCGGCAGGTGCCCGCTCAAATTGGGCGAGGGGTTAATCTGTTCAGGTGATTGCACAGGCCAAGTGGTGGCGGCGTTGGACTCAAAGCCAGACCGATGTCGAAGCAGCCGAACTTCAAGATGAGATGCGCGAGGAGGGTGTGGTACCAATTCGCGAGTGCAACCACGGGGCCCTAGTCTGCGTTTCCGGCACGGTCCGGGTGGTGACATTGCGGCCAAAGCAGCTCACCCCCGCTCTAGAAATCGAACTCTATGACGGCTCCGGGTACCTCACCGTGATTTGGCTCGGGCGCCGCCGCATCTCCGGCATCACCACCGGGGCCCGCATGACTATTTCGGGACGGTTGATCTGCTCACCCGATGCCCGCGTTGTGTACAACCCCAGCTATGAGCTCCTCCCGATGGCGATTTAATCATGAGCGATCCATCGGACTCGAATGCACCCGACTTGAATGCGCCCGACTCGAATGCACCCGATTCGAATCTGGGTGCGCATGAGACAAAGGCCGATGTACGGGCCGAGACGGTACTGCTGGAGCGGGCCATCGGTGGCTGGCGCGGCATCATCGACTCGGGGGTCCCGACCGCGGTATTTGTTGTGGCCTATTTGGTGTCCGGGCAAAATTTGGGTTGGTCCGTGGGTGCAGCAGTTGCTGCGGGGTTGCTGATCATGATCTGGCGCCTGTTACGCCGCGAACCACTTCAACAAGTCCTGGCAGGGTTCGCCGGGGTACTTGTCTCCGCACTGGTGGCCAAGTGGACCGGGCGGCCCGAGGCTTATTTTCTCCCCGGGTTCTTACAAAACTTGGCATACGGGTTGGCGTTTCTCGTTTCAATAATCATCGGCTGGCCCCTGCTTGGGGTGATCCTGGGATATTTCACCGGGGAGGGCACCACCTGGCGGCAAGATAGACCACTTCGTCGTATATACGCTGCCGCATCGTGGATTTGGGTGGCGCTGTTTTTCGGGCGTCTTGTGGTGCAAGTACCGCTCTACCTGCTGGGAGCGGTCGGGGCACTGGGGGTTGTCAAGATTTTGATGGGGATTCCGCTTTACATCGCGGCGGCTTATTTCACCTATCGGTTGCTCGGGCCTATTTGGACCGAAAAGCGGGCCGCGAAGAGGAAGTGACGAGCCTCAAACCTAATGGGCGGTGCCGAGCATGTTTTGCAGTGCGGGTTCTTGATCAGGTGCGGTGACGAATAACAACTCGTCGCCGGCGTCAAGTGGGTCATCGGCGGATGGCGCAAATACTCGTGAACCGCGCACTATCGCAACAAGTGCGGTGTCGGGGGGCCAATCTTGATCCCCAACACGTTTTCCGACCACGGGTGAATCTGCTGACAAAGTGAGCTCGACAAGATCTGCGTTACCTTGCCGGAAACTAAACAGCCTTACTAGGTCTCCAACACTGACAGCTTCGTCTACCAAAGCCACCAGCATTCGCGGCGTTGAGACGGCAACATCAACGCCCCATGAATCGTCGAACATCCATTCATTCTTTGGATGGTTCACCCGTGCTATTACCCGCGGAACTCCGTATTCGGTCTTGGCTAAAAGTGAAACAACCAGGTTCACTTTGTCATCACCGGTAGCGGCGACAACCACCTGACATTCGGATAGCTTGGCATGGTCAAGAGCTGAGATTTCGCAAGCGTCAGCGACGAGAAAGTCAGCGCCATCAACAGATCCAGGGCGCACGGCATTTGGGTCGCGGTCGATGAGAAGAACCGTGTGTCCTCGGCCTAAAAGTTCTTTGGCAATTGATCTACCGACTTTGCCAGCTCCGGCAACCGCGATTTTCATGATGCGCCCTCCGGGCCGGTCTCAAAGATGTTCTCGACGGCTTCGCGGTCAGCGACCAGATACAAAGCGTGGATGATGTCACCATCTTGAACCACCGTCTCCGGTTTCGGAAGTATCGCGGCGCCGAAGCGGGTGATGAACCCCACGCGGGCACCGGATGCCTCCTCGAGTGAAGTCGCGCGGTGCCCGGCCCAACCGGTACCGACGTGAACTTCGGCCAGCGCCATTGCCCCACTCGGGTCGCGATACTCCTCATGTGCGCCCATGGGCAAGATTCCCCGAAGGATTTGTCCGGTTGTCCATGACACGGTCGCGACCGTCGGGATCCCGAGTCGCTGATAAACCTCGGCACGGCGCGGGTCATAAATTCGGGCGACCACGCGGTCAACACCAAAAGTTTCGCGGGCTACCCGAGCGGCAAGAATATTGCTGTTATCGCCACTGCTTACGGCGGCGAATGCCCCGGCGCGGGTAATACCGGCGCTTTCTAAAGTCTCACGATCAAACCCGATGCCGGTGACTGTGATTCCAGCGAAATCATCGGGGAGCCGCCCAAAAGCCGTAGCAACTTGGTCGATCACCGCAACACTGTGGCCGAGGTCGCCGAGGCGTCCAGCAAGCAAAGCTCCTACGCGGCCACATCCCATGATTACTACGTGCACGACCCAAACCGTACACGCCGGACCACACCCAGTTCCACCACCATCACAGTTGTCGGGATCGATGGGCGTAACATGGTTGGTCGTGCCTATCTCTGATGGACTCAAGCGCCTGTTTTTTGGACGGGCGCTGCGCAGTGATCGCCTCAGCGACTCCTTGCTCCCAAAGAGAATCGCCCTGCCGGTCTTCGCCAGCGACGCGCTTTCATCCAACGCTTATGCCACCCAAGAAATCCTGCTGGTGCTGTCGTTGGGTGGTGCTTCCTTTTATGCCTTCGGCGGATGGATAGCCGCAGCGGTTGTTCTTGTTTATTTCACCGTGGTGGCCTCATATCGCCAAAATGTGCACGCCTACCCAAGTGGCGGCGGCGATTACGAAGTTGTTGCAACGAACTTGGGGCAGAATTGGGGGATTTTCGTCGGTAGCGCGCTATTGATCGATTATGTTCTTACGGTTGCAGTATCTATCTCATCAGCGATAGCAAACCTTGGGTCCGTTATCCCAGTAATTGCTGAACACAGTGTTTGGTGGGCGGTTGGCTCCATTGTGGTAATCACTTTGCTTAACCTGCGTGGCATTCGTGAATCCGGGTCGCTGTTTGCGATCCCAACGTATTTTTTCATAGCATCAATTTTCATCATGATTGGTGTCGCGATTTTCAAGATGGCGACCGGGGCCAATTTGGAGGCCGAGAGCGCTAACTGGGAGGTGGTACCTGAGGCAAGTTTCGCCGGGGCCGCCTTGATCTTCTTAGTGGCACGCTCATTTTCTTCAGGTACGACCGCCCTTACTGGTATCGAAGCTGTCGCGAATGGTGTGCCATCATTTCGTAAGCCAAAGTCTAAGAACGCCGCAACGACTTTACTGATGCTCGGCTTAATCTCAACAACAATGTTTGCGGGTATCACTTGGCTGGCCCTTAAAACGCGGGTTCAGGTAACCGAGTTCGATAGAGATCTGATCGGGCTACCAGATGGGCAATCCCAAAAAACCGTCATCGTCCAGGTTGCCAGTGCGGTATTTGGAAACTTCGAAATTGCGGTCTTGGTGATTTCACTAGCGACCGCGCTCATTTTGGCACTCGCAGCCAACACGGCCTTCAACGGTTTCCCGGTACTTGGTTCGATTCTGGCGCGCGACGGGTATTTGCCGCGCCAGTTGCACACCCGTGGGGACCGGTTGGCGTTTAGCAATGGCATTTTGATGCTCGCCGGCTTGGCGGTCGTGCTGGTGGTCATTTATCAAGCAAATGTCACAAACCTAATTCAGCTCTACATCATCGGCGTATTTGTTTCCTTCACTTTGAGTCAACTCGGCATGATCAAGCATTGGAACCGGCACCTTCGAGCTGAGACAGTTCCTGCTGAGCGGCGCAAAATGTTCAGATCGCGGGCTATTAATTTGGTGGGTTTTCTCATGACCGGATCGGTGCTGGTGATCGTGCTCGTGACAAAATTCACCAAGGGCGCATGGATCGTGGTTGTCGCTATGCCACTTATTTTTCTGTTGATGCGCGCGATCCGCAGACACTACGACCGCGTGGCGGTGGAGCTGGTCACTACAGACGAGGACAAAATCACGCTGCCAACGCGCGTGCATGCGCTGGTGTTAGTGTCAAAAATTCACAAGCCAACATTGCGGGCCTTGGCCTATGCCCGGGCCACTAGACCATCGGTACTTGAGGCTATTACGGTCAATGTCGATCCCGACGAGACTCGCTCCCTAGAAGTGGAGTGGGAGCGGCGCGCAATACCGGTAACGCTAAAGGTTTTGGATTCGCCCTACCGCGAAATTACCCGTCCGATAATCGATTATGTGCGGCGATTGCGCTCCGACAATCCAAATGACGTTGTCACCGTCTATGTGCCTGAATATGTTGTCGGACACTGGTGGGAACAGATTCTGCATAATCAGTCAGCATTACGCTTGAAGAGCCGTTTACTTTTCATGCCAGGTGTGATGATGACTAGTGTGCCTTGGCAACTTGAGTCAAGTGAACGTGTACTGAACCGTGACGATTAAGGCAGGCGAGGCGCCGCTGGCGGTCGGTGATGTACTCGAAGTAGTTATCGGCCAAATCGCACACGGCGGACACTTCATTGCACATGCGCAGGGCCGCACAATATTTGTCCGGCATGCAATTACCGGTGAATCTGCAAGGATCAAAATTACCGAGGTTCGATCCAAGATGGTACGAGCCGATGCTATCGAGATTTTGGTTAAGAGCCCAGACCGGGTGGTGGCACCGTGTCAATTTGCTGGGCCGGGAGCCTGCGGCGGATGCGATTTCCAACATATTGCTATTTCGAGACAGCGCTCATTGAAGCAGCAGGTGGTGCAGGATGCATTTCGCCGGCATGCGCACCTTGATGAGGTGGGAGTTGTTGTCGAGTCGGTGCCGGGGGATCAAAGTGGACTTTCGTGGCGCACGCGGGTGCGCTGGAGCGTTGATAGTTCGGGCCACCTCGGTTTCCACCGTTTTCGCAGCAGCGAAATTCTGGCGGTCAATACCTGCCTAATCGCCACTCAAGGCCAAGGGGGAGTCCCGGAAGGTACCTACCCTGGCGTTTTGGAGGTGCGATCGGCGCAGGGCTCAGACGGTGAGATTGTGATCTCAGCTGCCACCTCCGGATCAACTAATAGCCGCCGGGTAAATCATGAAGTACTCGGCCGCAACTGGAATATCGATATCGAAAGCTTCTGGCAGGGCCATGTTGGCGCCGCGGAGGCGTTAGTAAGAGCGGTACTTGACTTAGGAAACCCACAACCTGGTGAAACCTGGTGGGATCTTTATTCGGGTGTTGGACTATTTAGCGCTTATCTGAGTCCGGTGGTTGGGCCAACTGGATTGGTGGTGGCGGTGGAAGGGTCTGCACGTTCGATTCGCGATGCCCGCCGCAACCTGCAACATGATCACCACGTCAAATTGGTGGAAAGCGATGTTGCGAGATGGTTAGCGAAGTCGACTGATCATGGACTCGTATCGGGGGTGGTCCTTGACCCACCACGCACCGGCGTCGGGCCGGTCATCGCTCGGCAGATTGCCGCCCAAGAACCTCGTGTGGTGGTCTATGTAGCTTGTGATCCGGTAGCCCTCGCACGTGATGTTGAGATCTTTTCCACCTTCGGTTACCGGCTGGACAAAATTACCGGTTTTGATGCTTTTCCAATGACGCACCACGTCGAGGTGGTGGCCACCCTGGTGCCCATCCCGGGCCGCGATCAGATATCTTGACGTCAAGAGAACTTTTGGAGGCCCAAGTGAGTAAAAACAGTTTTGGAGCAAAGCGAGTCCTGACCGTGGGCGGGCAGCAATACGAAATTTTCGGCATTGATGCGGTACCCGGCTCTGAGAAACTGCCCTACACCCACAAAGTCCTCCTCGAGAATCTCCTGCGCACCGAAGATGGCGCCAATGTCACGGCCGAAACGATCCGAGCACTAGGTGCTTGGGATCACGATGCTGAACCAAACCAGGAAATCTCTTTCACGCCGGCACGCGTGATCATGCAAGATTTCACCGGGGTGCCGGTGGTGGTTGACCTTGCAACAATGCGCGAGGCGGTTGCTGAACTTGGCGGCGATCCGTCACGAATTGAGCCACTCGCTCCCGCTGAAATGGTAATTGACCACTCGGTAATTGCTGATTTCTTTGCGGTTCCAGACGCCGAGTCACGCAACGTTGCACTTGAGTATGAACGCAATCGCGAGCGGTACCAGTTTTTGCGTTGGGGCCAAAGTGCATTCGATGAGTTCAAGGTGGTGCCACCGGGTACGGGCATTGTGCATCAGGTGAACATTGAGTATTTGGCCCATGTCGTAATGGCCAGAGGGGGCCAGGCGTATCCGGATACCGTCGTCGGCACGGATTCACACACCACCATGGTAAATGGGCTGGGGGTTCTCGGCTGGGGTGTCGGTGGCATTGAGGCGGAGGCCGCAATGCTGGGCCAGCCGGTGTCAATGTTGATCCCACGTGTCGTTGGTTTCAAATTGCGGGGTGAACTTCCGCAGGGCGCCACCGCCACCGATCTAGTTTTGACAATTACCCAGATGCTGCGAATCCATGGGGTGGTCGGCAAGTTCGTCGAGTTCTTTGGCGAGGGAGTTGGTGCTGTTCCGCTTGCGAATCGCGCAACCATCGGGAATATGAGCCCCGAGTACGGCAGCACCGTTGCGATCTTCCCGATAGATGAAATGACCATGGAGTACCTGCGCCTAACCGGGCGCAGTGAGCAGCAATGTGAACTCATTGCCTCGTACGCGAAAGCTCAAGGCATGTGGCACGACCCCAATTGTGAACCTAATTATTCTGAATATATTGAATTGGATTTGGCTACCGTGGGGCCGAGCTTGGCGGGGCCAAAGCGCCCGCAAGACCGAGTGCCACTTATTGACGCTAAAGCGATGTTTGGCGCAGCCTTGGTTGAGTACACGAAGTCCCCTGACACTAAGGTCGATTTCTCCCTGGCCGGAGAGTCGGTAGTTATCGGCCATGGCGCGGTGGTCATAGCCGCGATAACTTCCTGCACAAATACATCAAATCCTTCAGTAATGATTGCGGCTGGTTTGCTCGCAAAGAATGCTGTTGAGCGCGGGTTACAAAGTAAGCCGTGGGTTAAAACCACACTGGCACCTGGCTCTAAGGTCGTAACCGACTACTACGACAAAGCCGGTCTTACTCCGTATCTCGATAAGTTGGGTTTCGGAACCGTTGGTTACGGCTGCACAACTTGTATCGGCAACTCGGGCCCATTAATACCCGAGGTCAGCACTGCAATCAACGAGAATGATCTCGCGGTAACCGCGGTGCTCAGCGGCAACCGCAATTTCGAAGGCCGGATCAGTCCAGAAGTTAAGATGAACTACTTAGCTTCACCGCCCCTGGTGGTCGCTTATGCAATCGCTGGCACCATGGATATTGACATTCAAAATGATGTCTTAGGGCTCGATCCCGCTGGTGAGCCGGTATACTTTGCCGATATCTGGCCAAGTGCCAGCGAGGTACAACGCGTGGTAGATGAATCAATCGATGCAAAGATGTTTGCAAATCGATATTCGAATGTTTTCACCGGCGACGAGAATTGGCGCTCACTTGCGACACCGAGTGGTGATACTTTCCAGTGGGATCCGGCAAGTACCTATGTGCGCAAGCCTCCATATTTTGACGGAATGCAACGGGAGCCAAGCCCGGTGGTTGATATCACGGGTGCACGCGTTCTCTTAAAACTTGGGGATTCCGTTACCACCGATCACATCTCACCGGCGGGATCAATTAGGCCTGACAGTCCCGCCGGGATTTATTTAGCCGAAAATGGCGTTCATCGGGCGGATTTCAACTCCTATGGTTCTCGCCGCGGAAACCACGAGGTCATGATTCGGGGCACCTTCGCAAATATCAGATTGCGGAACCTGCTATTGCACGATGTTGAGGGTGGGTTCACCATTGATTTCACAAATGCTGATGACGAGATCGTGCCGATTTATGACGCCGCGATGTCGTACGAGCGCCATGGCACCCCGCTGGTTATTTTGGCGGGTAAGGAATATGGATCAGGGTCGAGCCGTGACTGGGCGGCCAAGGGCACGTCCTTATTGGGTGTCCGCGTTGTTATCGCTGAGTCCTATGAGCGCATCCATCGATCAAATTTAATCGGAATGGGTGTATTGCCATTGCAATATGCCCCCGGGGTGAGCGCTTCAAGTCTTGGTCTGCAGGGTGATGAAGTGTTCACTGTTAGCGGTATCGCCGAACTCAATTCGGGCCGCACGCCGGCTCAAGTCGCGGTTGAAGCCGTCGCCGCGGATGGACGCACGGTCGAATTCACCGCCCTGGTACGAATCGATACCCCGGGTGAGGCGGACTACTACCGGCACGGCGGCATTTTACAGTACGTCCTACGCTCACTGCTGTGATCGACCAAGGCCGCACGCCACCGGGTTGGCCCCGGGAGTTGGCGCCCCAGGGCACTAGCGAGTTCGCTGAGCGGGTGGTGCCCTGGTTACTTGACCAAGGCCCCCCAGACCTTCGCTCCTCGGCTTTGCGCACCCTGCCGCTGGCTTTAGTTCGCTACCTCATCCACTACGCCGAGGGCGGCCTAAATAGCGCTAGGAGGGCTTACGGGCAGGCGCGGGTGGAGTTAAGCCCGGCGCTGACCGCGGCCGAGGTAGCAACCGCGCAACAAGGCTTTGAAGCGGCGGGGGCCCGATTTTTGCAGTTGCAGCGAGAACTTGCCCTGGTCGAGGCAGCGCTGCTGGGCCAGGCGGTCACGAATTCGCCGGGAGCGCGCGGGTGAAAACCGCCCCGGCCACGTAGAATGGTGAAGTTGGTCAGTTGCCCGAAGTATTTAGGGATTGAGGTATGAGTTGAGTCTGCTGCAGGGCATTCGCGACCCCCGAGACCTTCGGGCCCTTGGCCCCGAGCAACTTCCCGAGTTGGCAGCTGAAATTCGGGCTTTCTTGGTCCAGAAAATATCGGCCACCGGCGGGCACCTAGGCCCAAATCTCGGCGTTGTCGAGTTAACGATGTCATTGCACCGGGTGTTCAACTCACCCGTTGACGTCATCATGTGGGATACCGGCCACCAGTCTTATGTGCACAAAATTCTTACCGGGCGCGCTGCCGGGTTCGATCATTTGCGCCAGCGCGGGGGGCTCTCCGGTTATCCGAGTCGCGCTGAGAGCGGGCATGACGTAATCGAGAATTCACATGCTTCCACAGTTTTGTCTTATGCCGATGGGCTGGCCAAAGCGTGGCAGCAGCGCGGTCTCTTGGGGCAACATCACGTGGTCGCGGTTATCGGCGATGGCGCACTTACCGGTGGCATGGCCTGGGAGGCACTCAACAACATCGCGGCCGGGGAGCGTCAGGTAGTCATCGTGGTCAACGACAATGAGCGCTCGTACTCACCAACTATTGGTGGGTTGGCCCAACACCTTTCGACTCTTCGAACCGCGCGCGGGTACGAGCGATTCATGGCGTGGGGCAAGCGCACTTTGCATCGCACTCCGGTTGTCGGTGGTTCAATATTTGGCGCTCTGCATGGGATGAAGAAGGGCATCAAGGACGTTATCGCGCCGCAGGGGATGTTTGAAGATCTCGGGCTTAAGTACATCGGCCCAATTGACGGGCACAATCATGGGGAGATGGAGTTCGCCCTTGCGCGGGCGAAAGCTTTTGATGGTCCGGTAATTGTGCATGCGATTACCCAAAAGGGCCGAGGTTACGGCCCAGCCGAGCGCGACGAAGCCGATCGCTTGCATGGGGTCGGGGTATTCGACCCCGATACGGGAGAACCCCTGACCACCGGAGGTCCCACCTGGACCGGCGTATTCGGTGACGAGATTGTGCGCATCGGTCACGAACGCCCCGATGTGGTGGCGATTACCGCTGCAATGCTTAGCCCGACGGGCCTTGACCGATTTGCGGCGGCCTACCCAACACGGATCTACGACGTTGGCATTGCTGAGCAGCACGCCGCCACCAGCGCGGCCGGGCTCGCATATGGTGGCCTACACCCGGTGGTGGCGCTGTATGCGACTTTCCTAAACCGTGCCTTCGATCAGGTTTTGATGGACTGCGCTTTACACAAGGCGGGGGTAACTTTCGTACTCGATCGTGCAGGGGTGACCGGCGATGATGGAGCAAGTCACAACGGCATGTGGGATATGGCGATGTTGCAGGTGGTGCCCGGGCTGCGCATAGCCGCCCCACGCGATGAATCAACGTTGCGAACCGCGCTGCGCGAAGCCGTGCTAGTCGACGATGCACCGACCGTTATTCGTTTCCCCAAGGGTGCACTTGCAGCTGCGGCTCCCGCATTACGCATGATCTCTGACCTCGACGTAATCGCGGAGTCTGGTGACCCAGAGGTGCTAATTGTGAGCATAGGTGCTGTCGCAACTTTGACCATTGAAGTTGCCGATCGACTCCGGGCGCAGGGGATTGGGGTTTTGGTCGTTGATCCGCGTTGGGTAAAACCATGCTCCCGCGCCCTCGTGGGGTTGGCGCGTACCGCGAAATTAGTTATCACCGTCGAGGATGGAATTAGAGATGGTGGTGTGGGTGCGTCAATAAGCCAGTTGTTGCGCGACCACGACCTTGATGTGAGCGTGCGCAACTTTGGGATCCCAACCGAATTCCTCGAGCAGGGCAAACGAGCCGAAATTTTGACCGAGATCGGCCTGACGGCACAAGATATTTCGCGGCGCATTGTCGAGACAGTGGCGCACCGCATCGACGAAGAGGCAGACAAAACCGAATCTGGTTCAGTAGCGAGTTGATTTCGACGTTAACCCGCGAATTTCTTCCCGTTGACCTGTTCCGAAATACCGGTGCGGTCTAGGTAGGGGGTTAATCCACCTAGCCAAAACGGCCAACCGGCGCCAAGGAGCATGCACAGGTCTATATCCTCAGCGGCAGTCACCACGCCTTCATCTAGCATCAGTGTGACCTCCTGAGCCAAGGCCGTTAGCGCTCTCGTACGAACTTGCTCAGCGTTGAGTTGAACGGATCCTTGTTCATATAGGGCCGCTACACCTGGGTCTACCGAGGGCTTGCCGGTGGCATCCCAAACGTAGATTCCGGTCTTGCCGGCAGCAACCAAGCGGCCTAGATTTTCGGAAACGTAAAAGCGATCAGGGAACTGCGCATGCATAGTCTCCGAGACGTGGAAGGCAACTGCCGGGCCAACAAGTTGTAGCAGCACAAATGGCGAAAGTGGTAGGCCAAGTGGATCCAGAGCGCTGTCGGCAACCGCAAAGTCGGTACCCTCATCAACCGCGCGCGTTACCTCACCGAGAAATCTGGTGAGGAGCCGATTAACCACAAAGGCGGGTGCATCCTTTACAAGGACGCAGGATTTCTTCAGAACTTTTCCAACCGCGAATGCCGTGGCCAAGGTGGCATCATCGGTCCACGCTCCGCGAGCGATTTCAAGAAGTGGCATCACGGAAACTGGATTGAAGAAGTGGAATCCCACCACCCGTTCAGGGTGTTTCAAATTCTGAGCCATCATAGAAACTGAAAGTGACGAGGTATTCGTGGCTAGAATGCAGGTATCAGATACGACCGCTTCCACCTCGGCGAACACTTGCTGTTTGATTTCAAGATTCTCGAAAACCGCCTCAATAACAAAATCTGCATCAGCAAAATCTGACTTGGAAGTGCTGCCCGTTACCAGGGCTTTTAGTCGGTTGCCCTTGTCGGGAGACAGTCGGCCTTTGGCCACCATGGCATCGACTTCACCGTGCACGTAAGCCAAACCTTTTTCCACTCGAGCCGCATCTAGATCGGTGATCACCACCGGTACCTCAAGGCGCCTTACGAAAAGCAGCGCTAACTGACTTGCCATGAGCCCAGCACCTACGACACCAACTTTTGTTACCGGCCGAGCTAGTGACTTATCGGGTACTCCGACCGGCTTACGGGCTCTTTTGTTTACCAGATTGAACGAATACAGGCTGGCCCGCAGATCAGCGCCCATCATCAAAGCTGAAAGCTCATCGTCTTCGGCAGCGAAACCCTCATCTCGCGTTCGGTATTTGGCGCCGGCAATTAGGTCACAGGCCACATACGGGGCCGGGGTGGCTCCGTGTAATCGAGCGTCTAGTCCAGCGCGTACCGAGTTAATGACGTCATCCCAGTTGTCACGATCTGGTTCGGGTCGCGCCACCTGAACTTCGCCGAGAAGCACCTTCGCGGTCCATTGCATTGACTGCTCGAGAAAATCAGCGGGCTCGAAAGCGGCATCGGCTATCCCGAGTTTCATTAAGTCATTGGGCTTCATTTGTTTGTTTTGGGCCATCGCATTAGTGATAATGACTTTAAGGGCGTTCGTTGGACCGATTAG
>CAMDKJ010000016.1 GCA_945900705.1 Bifidobacterium breve
TGGTGTGGTCAAGTGGATTCGTTGCGGTCGCCGTTATGGGAAGTAGTGCGGCGAGTTCTTGCAGTGTCTCCGCACTGAAATCAGCAAGTTTCGCGCCGGCATCATCGGCCAGGTCTGCCGCTAGGGTGGCGTCACCGCCGGAGCAGGTGATAACCGCGGCGCCGCGGCGGTCACGTCGACCAATCGCCAGCGCCCGCGAAGTTTCAATTAGTTCTGCGGGCTGTCTAACTAGAATCCCGCCGGATTCTTGGATAAGAGCCTCAAAGACCCGTTGATCACCCGCAACCGCTGCCGTGTGCGCGGCCCCGGCCGCCAAGCCGCGCTCACTTCGCCCTGCCTTAAGGACGACCACGCGCACGTCGTTACTTGCGCAAGCAGCCAAAGCCTGAGTGAGCCGGACCCCGTCACCATCGTTTTCTAGGTAGGCGCCGATAACTCGAACACCGTCGGTGGTGGCAAGTGACGATATGAGTGCGGCGGCATCAACCACCGCAGAATTACCAACTGAGAAAATTGAATGGAGTCCGAGGCCTTGACGATGGGCCAGCAACACCACCCCAACATTTCCACTCTGGGTGATTAGGGCGATTGGCCCCGGAGTGTCAGGAAGCAGGGCTGCATCTCCCCAAACGGCGGCCCGTGCGGGCACTGACACGTAGCCGTTGCCATTTGGCCCGATGACCGGGAGATCACCAGCGGCAGCCACTAGGGCTTCCTGCGCCTCAATATTCCCTATTTCTGCGAATCCGGCGGCAAAGACAACCGCCCCACCGCAGCCAAGTTGCCTTGCGGCCGTTAGATATGCGGGTACCGAGTCGGCTGGTGTCGCGATGACAACAACATCGACGGGCTCATCGAGGTCGCCGATGCTGGGCACACAATAAAAACTCAAGACTTCTTTCCGATTTGGGTGTACCCCGATGACGGTGCCGGCATATCCATTGCGAATTAGGTTCAGCAAAGTGTTGTGTGCATAAGAGCCGGGGCGATCGGTTGCGCCTACAACTGCGATTGAGCGGGGGTTAACAAGCCGAGACATATCCATGTTTGCTTTAGGTCCGATCACGTGAGCATTGATTTAACGCCTCGACGTTCCAGAGAGCGAGCTACCACCAGTCGCTGGATCTCAGACGTGCCCTCCCAGATTCGATCGACTCTCAGTTCGCGCCAGAATCTTTCGGCAGCGGTGGTACGCATGTATCCACGACCGCCGAAGATCTGCACTGCGCGGTCGGCACAGCGTCCGGCCGCCTCCGAGCAAAAAAGTTTGGCCATCGATGCCTTGCCATGGACAAGTTTTGGGTCGGCTCCGGCATCAGTTAGTCGGGCAACTTCCAAGCCGAGGAGACGCCCTGCGGCCGCATCAGCTGCACTGTCAGCCAGCGGGAAGCTCACCCCTTGGTGATCAATGAGTCTGGCACCACCTTGTTCTCTGTTAACAGCCCAATCAACTGACTCTTCGATAAGGCGCTGCATCGCTCCAATGCAGCGGGCAGCAATTCCCAATCTTTCCTCCGTGAACCAAAGCCGCTGCAAATCTTCGCCGTTACCCAAGCCGCCGAGGATGTCAGAATCGGTAAGTTCAACATCGGTGAATCTCATGCTGGGGTGGCCGTGGGGGTAGTTGTGGGTGAAAGGTACGTCAGCAATTATTTCCACCCCCGGCGCATCAGCAGGTACCGCGAAAAGCGTAGGCAGTAGTTGACCACCTTCCGCTGCCATCGCCATGACGACGATCACTTTCGCGACCGAACCAAAAGTCACAAACCATTTCTCGCCGTTAAGTATCCATTTACCGGCACCTACCTTTACCGCTCTTGTCGTTATACCTGAGGGGTCACTTCCAGCGTCAATTTCGGTTACCGCATAGGCATCGTGGAGTTCACCCCGAAGGGCGGGTTTGAGCCAGCGCTCGATCTGCTCCGGTGAGCCGGCCTTCCAAACGTTGTAGGCGTTGGGGATATACCACGAGACCCCGTTGGTGGAGCGTCCAAATTGTTCTTCTACGAGAAACCACTCGGTGGCGGTCCAACTATTGCCACCGTGCTCTGCTAAGTGCAACCCACCGTGTAAGCGAAGTTCGAGCGCTCGCTGGGCTATCTCACTCTGGGTAGCCACCGGCAACGGACCACCCGCGAGTTCAGCGGTGACTTCATGTGGGATCAGGTTTTCATCGACGAAAGTTGCCGCGCGCTCACTTAACTCAGCAAGGTGCCTTGGGTCACTCGGGTCGGGGGCCATAGCCATCGGGCTCTCTCTTCTACACTGGGACGAAGTTTAGACAGCAGCCTATCCTGAATGACCGTTCAAGACCTCCAACGGCGAGATTCTTCGCGGTGAGACCCATATTGGTGAGGAGCTCGGTGACAAAAGCGGCCTTGGCGGCAAAGGCGCCCGAGGAGCGGCGCGAGCGAATCCTGCGTGCCACCATCGCCGTCGTGCGGGAACGTGGGTTCGCCGGCGCCCGCGTCACTGATATTGCCGTGGAGGCGGGTACTTCCCAGGGCCTGGTGCTTTACCATTTTGGATCGTTGGCGGGGGCATTTGCGGCGAGCCTGACCCTGCTCGAGGATGAGTTTTACGAGGAACTCGAGCGCAATCTCAGTGAAGTAGTTGGCCCGGTACCGCGGCTGCGGCACATCGCTGAGCTCGGGGCCGGGTACGGCCCAGCGGTGGGGGATTGGCGGCTTTGGCTTGAGCTCTGGGTGCGGGCTATTCGCGATGATGATGCCCGTGCCGCTCGAGAATCTTTGGATACCCGGTGGCGAGGGGCACTGCGCCAGGTGGTTGACGAAGGCTTGGCCGCGCGGGTATTTGCCACCAGCGATCCAAAAGCCTCGGTGCTGCGCCTGGCCGCCCTAATGGATGGCCTAGCTATCCAGTTGGCCTTGGCTGACCCGGGCATGACCACGGGGAAATTCACCGAATTGTGGTGGAAATCCGCGGTACTGGAACTTGGGATATCCCCGGTGAACACCGCAACAGGCCCGCAAGGGGGCCGAAAGAAAAGATAAACGCGCACCCGAGGTACTTGCTGAATGGTCAGTCAGGATGTTATGCTGCATCCATCCTGAACGAGCGTTCAGGATAAAAGGGTGTGGGAGATGTTCGCGGGAAAGCGCATAGGCGCCAGTGCTGACCAAGCTTCAGCGCGGGCACACCTGTTATTGAATTTCACTGATTTCAGTAACTTCGAAGACCGTCCTATACCGATGATGGTTCGCGGTGATGGCTGCGAAGTAATTGACTCGAATGGGCGCCGCTACCTAGATGGCCTCTCCGGGTTGTTTTGCACAAATCTGGGCCATGGGTTTGGGGCTGAAGTAGGTGAGGCGGCCCAGCATCAACTTTCTGAAATGGTTTTCTCGCCAAATTGGTCGCTCACTCACCCCTCAGCCGTTCACCTAGCGGAGCGATTAACGAAGGCAGCGGAGCCACTTGGCATGACCAGGCTCTTCTTGACGAGCGGGGGCGGCGAGGCAGTCGAAGCTGCTTGGAAACTTGTTCGCCAGTGGCACCTCGCCAATGGCCAACCGCAACGACGTAAGGCAATCGCACGCGACCTCGCCTATCACGGCACTTCACTCGGGGCGTTGAGCTTTACCGGTCTTGACGATTGCCGTGAACCATTCCTGCCACTGCCAATCCCGGTGTCATTTGTCAGTAACACAAACGCTTATAGACATGCTGACGGTGGCGATGAAGCCGCCTTTACGAAAGCCCTTCTGGACGAAATTCACCGAACAATAATTCGTGAAGGTACCGACGAAGTCGCGATGTTGATCGCCGAGCCGATCCAAAACTCTGGCGGCGCTTTTGTACCACCAGCCGGTTACTGGGCGGGGCTACGCGAACTATGTGATCGCTACGGCATTTTGCTCGTTGCCGATGAAACCATAAGCGCATTTGGCCGCGTTGGCGAATGGTTTGGGTCGATGCGATTTGATGCCCGGCCCGACATCATCACTTTTGCCAAAGGTGCAACCGCCGGCCATGCACCTCTCGGTGGGGTCCTCATGAATGATCGGGTTGCCGAGCCTTTTGCATCCGGCGCGGTCACCTACATGCATGGGCTCACATTTAGTGGGCACCCACTTTCAACCGCCATCGCCCTCAAGGTCCTGGATATTTATGACCGCGAACAGGTTTTCGAAAATGTGCGTTCCCTAGAAGGGCACTTCGAAAGTCGGCTGCAAGAACTTCGCTCCAATCCACTCGTGGGTGATATTCGAGGCGCTGGATTCTTCTGGGCCGTTGAACTCGTAAAAGATCGTGAAACCCGTGAGATGTTCAATGAAGTAGAGGCCCAGTGGCTGCTTCGCGACGAATTATCCGGTCACATGGACGAGCTTGGGTTGTTATGTAGATTAGATGATCGCGGTGAACCCGTTATTCAACTCTCGCCACCCTTGGTGAGTGACGCGAAGGCGATTGACCGCATGGTTTCGATTATTGGTGAGGCGACAGATCGTGCACAAAAGTCTTGGAACAAAGAGCGAGCTAGGCTCCTTAAGGCAGCCAGCACCCGCCCCAAGATCAATGTTGCATAGTTAGAAGTCTGCGGCCACTCTGAGCCCGTCAAGTACGGCCTCCTCGGCTGTTCGTGGGGCGAGTGCATCTCCGATAAGTTTCACTTGTTCTACGCGGCCGACAAGTTCAGCGAATAACGAATCATTTGAGGTGTGACCGGTTGCCAGCACGATGGCCGAAACTTGAGGGATTTCAACTACTGCGCCGGTCAACGTGTGGCCCAATAGCACCGTGTTGCCGGCGATGCCTCGTATACGTAAATCGGTACGAACGCTGACTGTATGTCTGATGGCATCGGCCAACATCTCGTTGCGAACATATTGCTGAAGTGCATGACCTGCGGCCCAACCTTGAACCGCTAGCGTCACTCGATGGCCTCGCTGCGCGATCAGCGCGGCAACCCCAAGCCCGATCCAATCTCCTCGCCAATCAGCGACGAGGATTTCGCCAGCGGGTAAATCAGCCCCGTTAAGTACCTCCCAAGAATTCACGACCGGGCTATTTACTTCACCAGCTAGGGTTTCGATAAGCGGTGCATATGGCAGAGCTCCAGTTGCGATCACCACAAGGTCGGCGTCATGGCCCGCGACTGAGTTGACGTCCGCGGTCTTGTTAATGGAAATGCGCGCGCCGGCGCGCGTCGCCTCACCAACAAGATTTGTCACAATGCCGCCGAACTCGGCCCGGCCCGGCAGCAACTGCGCCAAGAGGGCCTGCCCGCCAACGCGTGGCGCGCTCTCCCAAAGTTCAACATCATGACCACGTGAGGCGAAAACGGCAGCGGCTTTTAGGCCTGCCGGACCGCCGCCAATTACCAGAACCCGCTTCGATTTCTTGGCCACTGACAGATCGCTGAACTCAAGTTCGCGGCCACTCTCCGGGTACTGAATACATGAGATTGGCACGCCGAGATGGAAGTGGCCTATACATGCTTGATTACAGCCAATACAAAGTCGGATTTCATCGGTCTTACCTGTGCGCGCCTTATGTGGCAATACGGGGTCACATATCAAGGCCCGGGTCATGGCTACCGCATCGGCTTTACCGCTGGAGAGGATCCGCTCGGCTTCCGCTGGAGTGTTAATGCGGCCGGTTAGGAAAACCGGTACGTCTACGGTGGCGCGTAACTGCGAGGATAAGTCCGCGAGATAGCCGGGTGGATAGTTCATCGGCGGCACAATGTGCACGCTCCCTGAGTATGTTGCGCTACTGCCCGCAGTAACCGAAAGATAGTCAACTAAGGGTGCAAGGTGTTGGCAGGCAGTCATCGATTCTTCAGGAGTGAGACCGTCCTGATCTTTTTCGCCCAGGCTGATGCGTAAGCCAACAACGAAGCCATCAGGGGTGGTAGCTCGCACTGCTTCAATTACCTCGCGGGTGAAGCGCATGCGATTTTCAAATGACCCGCCGTAAATGTCTTCCCGAATATTGGAACGCGCGTTGATGAATTGTGAGGGCAAATATCCATGACTTGCAACAATTTCCACCCCATCGATGCCCGCTGTCGCCATGCGTGCGGCAGTCAGGCCAAATCCGTGCACAATTTCCTCGATCAAGTAAATTGGCAATGCTCTAGGCATGACGTGGAATCGTTCATTGGGTAAGGCAGATGGTGCCCAGGCAACACCGAGTAACCCATCGGGGGTGGTCATGACCTCGCGCCCGCCATGAAATAGCTGTGCGAATACGTGGCAGTCATATTCATGAATCGCTTCAGCAATTTTGCGATACCCGGGTATCACGTCATCGCTGGTCGCCATTAACTCGCTGTCGGTGTATTCGGCAGTTTCGTGAACTCCAGAGACTTGGAGCACGATATGACCGACTCCGCCGGCGGCTCGCGCCCGTTGGTATGCAATGAGCTGATTCCCGACGCGTCCCTTTTCAGCCATAACGGTGTCATGGCCGGAGGAAAACATGCGGTTCTTTAGCGTAATGGAACCAACATTGAGCGGGGCAAAAAGTGTTGGGAACACCTATGAAGTCTACTGATGCGCGAGGGAGCGCGCGCGACTAAAATAGGAGTTTCTGGCCCCCCAACTTCGATCGGAGAGCGCCTTGGCTGCTATTGAACGTGCGGGAAACAAAACCTTCGTGTATGAACAGTTGCACGGCGGGGTGGGCGACATCACGGTGCAGCGCTATTTCGAAGGAGCGCATCCATGGCAAATGGATTTAGAAATTTGGGAGCTACCCGTAGGGGGCACGGAAGGCTCACATCGCCACGACGAATCTGAACCAGAATACGGGGCAATGTCTGAGCTATATCTCGTGATTGAAGGAAGCGGGCTCATGACTCTTGACGGTAATTCAGTTGAGCTCAGGACCGGGGATGCGGCACTCGCGGCACCAGGGGTCGACCACGATTTAGTGAACACGGGTTCGATACCGCTACGGGTGCTGGTGATAACCGACCCGGAGAAACTCAGTCGCTAAAGTTTGACTCCATAATTTCGAAAATCTATTTGATGCCGACGGGTCAAGTGCCACCAAACACCCGTTCGCACCCGGTGTATCTGCAACCTTTGGTGACGTGATCACCGAGGCGCGAGATGGGGGGCTATCGGCTATTAATGTGCCGCGGCTGCGGACCAACCGGGCTTCTTGGCTGATGGACTCCGTCTAAATCGGCCAACTGGGAAAGTAGTTTCGGCGCGGCGGACACGCAGAGCGGGCTGATCGTGCCAAGGTTGGTCGAAACGTACCTATCCCAATTAATAATTCGAAATGAGGTTCGCAATGGCAAACGGAATAGCGCGCCCAATGGGAGTGACCTTGGTGGGGGTCATCATCGTCATTTCTGGCCTACTTGGAGTGCTCCTTGGGGTACTTGGTCTCTTCAACCTCAATGACTCGGTAGGTGCTGGCCTATGGGGCGTGATCGTCTCGTTGGTTATCGGGATCATCTACCTGCTGGTTGCCAAAGGCATCTTTGACGGTAACCGCATCTCTCGCTTGATCGTCGCAATTCTGACAGTCATTAACCTACTTAAAGGTATTTCTTATCTGTTCGCTGGCCGGGAAATCATTGTCAACGGCCTGATTGACATTATTGTCGCTTTGATTGTTTTGTATCTGCTTTACGGCGGCAAGGCACGTGTGTTCTTCGCTAGTTCCTGACTAGGGGTAAAGCGAGGGCGGGGTAGGGGAGTTATCCCCACCCCGCCCTCACTTATTTGCTACGGCTTAGCAGCGCCGATCTTGATGGTGCATGAGCCAACCGTCGAAGTACAGGTTGTCGGGAGCGTCAAAGCGCCGGCATCATTGAAGCCAATGGCCACTGATGCACCCGGTGCCAACTGGCCATTCCAGTCGGTATTGGTCGCGGTTAATTTGCCACTGGCAAGGGTGCCCTTGGCATTCCACATTTCTATCGTGGTGCCCGTCCATGGCATGGTCACTGACCAAGCTGATAGGCGCGTTAGGCCCGTATTAGTAATAACCAAGTCGATGGTGCGACCGGTACCCCAATCCGAAGATACCGTGGCGGTAACCCCAAGGGCCGAAGTGCCGGCTGGGGTGCTGGCAGTCGGAGTCGCAGATGGCGTAGCGGTTGGAGTGGCCGTCGGTGTCGGGTTCGGCGCCACTGTGCCATCCAATGCTGCAATGAACGCTTTTGCGAAAGCCCACTGAGGCTCATTTACCTTGGTGCACAGGTATAGGCCCTGACTACTTGAGGTGCAAGGCGTATCGCGGGTCATTTCCCACCAGCCCAGCAAGCCGACTCCATTATCTTTTACGAACTTTGCAACCTTCGTCGAATCGGCGATCGTGAGGATCTCGCTCGCGACGTCATTTTGACCGATCATCGGGGTAAGGCCAACAAGTGCCAGCAACGCGGAATTCGAAAGATTCGAATAATTGGGGATGGTTTTTAACTGGCTTGCGGTGCCCTGGGCCGCCGTAATTGCGTGGGTGCCCATATCGGTGTATTGCGAGCCATAGTCCATGGCCATCACATTCACCGAAGCCAAATTCACACCCGCTGCCGCAAACTCCTTGACAGTGCGCAGCCCATTGTTGTCTAGGCCGTCAGGCATTACCGGGACGGTCAACGATACTTCAATATTTTTGCCCTTTGCGGCGTAGTCCTTTTGTAGTTGCGCAACAACTTTTGCGCGACGCTGGTTTGAACCAGCATTGGCAACATCTGCGCCTTCAATGTCGAAGTCAATACGATCCATTGAGTAGCGATCAATGACTTTTTTGTACGCGGCGAGCAGGCTTGCCTCAGAAGTGCAGTTATTGGCTAGTTCGCTGCCAGATGCACCGCCAAATGAAGCAATGACGCGACCACCCTGGCGCTGGAAACCGCCGATGACATCGATGAAGTCATCCGCGCCGCCAACGGCATAGGCAGGGTAGCCACCCCATGCTGGTGAGCAGGCTGTGCCAGCCTCTTGCACGACGAAGGCGGCGGTGAATGCTTTAACACCGGTGGCCGCCGACATGTTGATGAGATTTGCCGTGGGCCATAAACCCATATCGACATATGGTGCAACCAAAGTCTTGCCAGGTGTACCGGTCACGGGTGGTGTCGCAGTTGGTGTGGGTGCCGGAGTAGTTGGCGCTGGTGTAGGCGGAGCTACCGTCGGCGCGCTGGTTGGCAACGGTGTAGGAACGACTGTAATGGTGCGATTTGCGCAGTAGCCAAACGAAGTTGGTTCGCCCGCCTTGACCGTGGGATTCCACGATGCCCCTTGCGCGATGATTGATCCGCTGGCACCCGCTGACTGCTTCGCATTCCAGATACTGCCCAAACTGATTCCGGTAGGCAGTACGGTGCTCCATGTTTTCGCGAGCGTAGCTGTGGTGGAGATTGCCACATCTGCGCAATATCCCGAACCCCAGTCCGTAGAAATCGTGGTGGTCGCACTTACCCCATCGGTCACCAAAGTGCTGGATGCGCTGGGGGTATCAGCAGCTGCTGACACGGCTGGGATAACGAGTAATGCAGCTAACCCTGATGCAACAACAACTAAAACCGCCGGTTTTGACGCTCGGCTTTTGTTCGGGGACATCGAAACTTCCTTAAGTTGGGCAAACCCCTACAGGGTTTACTTGGCTGTATATCTGGCCTCGGTGATAGGACGGTGGCCATGACGAAAGAGTTCCGATTTGCGGTAAGTCGCGATGAAAATCTTTGTTTGAGGCAGCAAAAGGTGGGGTCATCCCCACTTTCGAAGTACTTCTTGTAAATTAAACGTATTTTTTTTGGCGGATACTCAATTCCTTGAAGTCTCGTTACCGGGTGAAATTGAGACAGCAGGCCTGACTTAGGTACGCGCGGGTAGCACGGTCAGGCGGAAAGTAAGGCGCACCGGGCTACCGAGCGCCGCATCACGGGTACCAACCAGGGTGCCGATCCCCGTGGCTTTCGCGAAGGTGCCGGTGCCGCCAATCACCTTGATGTCACCAGCGAAATGGGTTTCGGTTGCGCCCGAGTTCAATGGCACGGCAAGAGCTGAGCCTTCGACTCGGAATGCGAGTACGGTACCGTCTGCGCCAGTGACAGTGACATAACCATTGAATGGGCCTGAGCCATTGAGGTAGTTGACGTCACCTTGGAAGTGGATTGCGGCCTGCTGTTTCCCCCAAGTTGTTGGCCCATTGAGGTCATTCCAGCCGTAGGTGATGCCGCCGGGCAGGGTGTTGAGAGTGGTGCCGCTGCTCGTGACGGTGGTCTTTAGGACTATAGGTATTGCAGGTGGGTAGGTGGCGGCATGAGCCGGAGCCAAGGTGGTTATCGAGGCGGCGATAACGCCGGTGAGTACTGCGACAATGCGGATTCGAGAGCTAAGTAGGCGTTTCATGTCGCAATACTGCCACGAACGGTTCGTGGATTTATCCGTTTTTCTGATAGTGGCCTAAGTAGCAGTAAGTGAGAAAAATTGTGATCGCGGTGCTATCAAACCTGGAGTCATTCACCCGCATATGTGTCAGATGTTAAATTAGACTAGGCCCGCCCAACAACCGAAATGGAGCACGCCGGTGTGTAGCCCAGCAACTTGCCCAACCTGCAAAAAGATGACCTACTCGGGCTGTGGCGAGCATATAGAGCAAGCGCTCGAGGGTTACCCGGCCAGTGCGCGCTGTGACTGCCACGTGGGCAGCTCAGCGAGGTAAAGTCAAGACTGCTCAAGTACCTATAAGGAGGGGCCGCATGAATTCAGCACCCGAAAGCCTGCGCGATAAGCGCGCCATCGTGACGGGTGCCTCACGTGGTATCGGTCGCGATATTGCCTTGCATTTTGCAAGTGCCGGGGCCGATGTAGCCATTGCGGCTCGAAATACCGAAGCACTGCTGGCCCTGCAAGATGAGATCCTGGCGCTCGGTCGAAAGTGCATTGTCATCACCGCCGACGTAACAGCAGAGGGTGCTGCCACAAAAATCATTGAGCAAGCAGAAAGTGGCCTTGGCGGTCTCGACATCTTGGTTAATAACGCCGGTGGCAATAGTTTTTCAGTTGCTCTGCAGTCGATGAAATTCAGCGGTTGGCAAAAAACCATGGCGCTAAATCTCGATTCCATTGTGCTTTTGATTCAAGCTGCACTACCTGCCTTGCTTCAAAGCGGCAATGCCTCAATCATTAATGTTTCCTCAGTTGCTGGGCTGCGTGGCGCACCTTTGATGTCGCATTACGGCGCAGCTAAAGCCGCACTGATCTCACTCACGCAGAGCCTGGCAATCGAAGTCGCGACCCAGGGGGTGCGAGTCAACGCGCTAGTACCAGGGTGGATTGAAACTGATCTCACCGATTTCTTGAGAGCAGAAGACACCGTCGAGCAAGGGTTGCTCAGCCAGGTGCCGATGGGGCGCTGGGGCAGGTCCGATGAGATCGCGCAGGGCGCACTCTTCTTGGCGAGTGATGCATCCTCATTTATGACCGGGCAGGTACTTGTACTTGACGGCGGGCAGAGCGCTCGAACATAGTCTCGCCCGCCGCGGCTCACATGCGGCTTGAGTAATCCCAGGAAGTTATCGATAAGTTGTCAATCCGTACCGCAACCTCCTGGTCGACGCGTGCGAGCAGCCAGGTGGCCAACTGTGAATTACCGGCGATTGAATAGCGATCCAGTAACTTCGGGAGCAGCTCACCTGCAGCGGGCGCGATGAGTTCAGCGCGACCGCTGCCCCGAATACCCCGGTAAGGCGGTTGGTCGGCGGAGATTTCAAATGCGCAATTCGGGTCATTGCGCAGGCGTTTAGCCACGACGGCATCATTTTGGGTGCAGCACCAAATGGCGTCATCGGCGAATAAGAACCACAGAGATTGAACTAGCGGGTTGGTCTTGCCGTTAGTCGCCAGCCGAATCGGGATGATGGTAGAACTTATAAATTGCCGAACCGCGGCCTCGTCCCACGGCCCTGAGATCAACTTTAATTCGCGATTGTTCTCCATGCTATGGGCTTCGTAACTTGCTTTGGGTGAAGAGAAAAGCAGCGACAACCAAGACGAGTACTACGGCGAACACGATGCTCCAAATATCAAACATCTGGTTCGCAAGTCGCACACCTAGTGCTAAGGCGATCATTATCGCGGCGAAGCCCTGCAGGAATAGCGAGAAGCGCAATTGCCTCCGCATTACCGGATCCATAGGGAAAGTGTACTTCTTTGGCATCACTTTGCTGAATTTGCCGGTGCGTCAGGTGTTCCACTGTTTGATCACCTGTTGCTCATGTTCGAACCCGAGTGCAGACAGGCGGGCTGGGTCAAGCGCAAATAATCGCCCATCGATTGGTGGTAAGCCCAGCCAAGTTGCGGTCAGGATTCTAAGGACGTGGCCATGTGCTACCAGCACGCAATCGTGACCCGCCAAAACTTCGGGCAGGCACCTATCGATAACGCGCGTCACCCTGATGGCAACGTCGGTCAGTTGTTCACCTGGTGTAATTCCCGGTGGTATTAAATGCTGCCAGACCACCCAATTTGGATCATCGAGTTCCGCGCGGATTTCTGTGGTGGTTCGGCCCTCCCACGCACCGTAATCCCATTCCAGAAGATCGTCGGTAAAGCTGCCTGGCTGCAGGCCGGCGAGTTCAGCCGTACGCCGGCTGCGGCTTAGGGGGCTGCATATCACCAAGCTGGGGGTGATATCGGTGAGCTTTTGTCCGGTGATGCGCGCCTGCTGCTCCCCAATTTCAGTTAACGGGACGTCAGTGCGCCCGGTGTGTCGCAGTTCGCGGCTCCAACTGGTTTCACCATGTCGAATTAGCCAAATATTGCCCGCCATGGGGATAGCGTTTCATCGTGAACTCCGCAACCTCAAGTGACCCTGCATTAACACCGAATGAGCCAGGGCTTAAGGCGAATTCACTGACTTTCGTCGATGCCCTGGCCATCGGCCTAAATTCAACCTCGCCGGCCTACTCGTTAGCCGCCGTGCTCGGGCCAATTGTGGTGCTGGTCGGCGTTAATGCCCCGGGAGTGTTAATCGCCTCATTCGTGCCGATGCTCTTGATCGCGTCGGCTTTTAACTATCTAAACAAGGTGGATCAAGATTGCGGAACCACCTTCTCCTGGGTCGGGCGGGCTATGGGTCCGTGGATGGGCTGGCTTGGAGGCTGGGCCATCGCGATGACGGGGGTGCTCGTTGTCGGATCATTGGCCGATGTCGCAGTTCGTTTCACCTTGCTGATGTTGGGCCAATACGAAATGGCCGAAAATCGTTATCTAGTGATGGCCATCGCGGTGCTGGTCATCATCTTCATGACCTGGATCTGTGTGATTGGCACCCAGGCGACATCGAAAGTCCAGAACGTACTAGTGCTTGCACAGATCGCCGGCTTACTGATTCTGGTGGCGGTGGCTCTGGCCCGAGCCTTCACGGGGTCGGGTACTCCAGGTGCTCCAACCCCAGAGTGGTCCTGGTTAAATCCGTTCAGCCAGACCCCAGGCGCATTGACCGGCGGATTACTTCTCGGGGTTTTTGCATACTGGGGCTGGGAGTCAGCGTTCAACCTAAGTGAAGAAACTAAGGATTCCTCGCGCATTCCGGGCCTGGCTGGGCTTGCGTCAACTGTTATTTTGCTAATCACCTACGTGGGCACCGCAATAGCGGTGCTCGCATTTCTTGGGCCGATTGTTTTAGCTGCCCAAGCAGATCAACAGGAAATGATTTTCGCAACTGTGGCCGGTGACGCCCTCGGCGGCTGGAAGTGGATTGTGTTGGCCGCGGTGGCTACATCGGCATTGGCATCAACTCAGACGACGATAATCCCGGCATCACGCACCGCATTGTCAATGGCGCGCAATCAGGCGATCCCAAGTTACTTCGGCAAGATCTCAGCAGCGCATCAAACTCCGAGTGTTTCCACCTGGTGGGTCGCCGTGATTGCCATCATCTGGTACGTCGGGGTCAATTTGATTAGCACCAATGCGTTACTTGACTCAGTAACTGCACTTTCAATGCTTATTGCGTTCTACTACTCACTTACGGGGCTGGCCTGCGCTGTGTATTACCGCCACCTAGTACTACACAATGTGCGCGCATTCTTCCTGATAGGTGTGGGGCCGGTAATTGGGTCAATCATGTTGGCGGTCCTGCTCGTGTTATCTGGCATCAGCATGGCGAACCCGGCAAACTCCGAAACCGGTGAGGCGTGGCTGGGTGTGGGGCCACCGCTTGTTATCGGGATTGGTATTTTCGTGGTGGGTATCATTTTCATGGTGGCCTCGAGGCTGTCCGGTTCACCTTTTTGGTACCGCAAGCCATGTGTTGTTGATCCCGCATTGGTGCCCACCAAACAGGGTGGCACAAGGGATCAGCACGCCATATAAATCAGCGGATTTCGCGTTTTCGGCTTGATGCCGTACATTCATTAGTCCGCAATACATCTACATGCGAGTCTTGGCACCATCGAGGTCGAATCCGGACCACAATCGAGACGCGCTTGTCGTCTCGATTGGATTTTTTTGATGAGTGCTGTGCAAAATTCGAAGAGGGCTGTGCAATTTTCCGACCTGGGCGTCGCCTCGGTGTTGGTTGACGTCCTTAAACGTGCTGGTATCAAAGAGCCTTTTCCGATTCAAGCTGCGACCATCCCCGATGCAGTAGCGGGGCGCGACGTTCTGGCGCGGGCCCAAACCGGCTCCGGAAAAACCCTCGCATTCGGTCTGGCGATGCTGACCAAACTTGGGGGGCGCCGCGCGGAGCCGCGGATGCCGTTTGGCCTTATTTTGGTTCCGACTCGTGAGCTGGCAATGCAGGTCAGCGATGCGCTGCAGCCGCTGTCCGATGCGTGCGGGGTGCGGGGGCGGCTGATTGCCGGCGGAATGCCTTACATCAAGCAGATCCAAGCACTTGATCGTGGCGTGCATTACCTGGTGGCAACTCCAGGGCGCCTTGTAGACCTCGTTAATCGCGGCTCGGTTGACCTTTCGAACGTCACTTTCACGGTGCTGGACGAAGCAGACCAAATGGCCGATATGGGGTTCATGCCAATCGTCCGCGAAATTCTTGATCTCACCAGCCGCGGTAGTCAGCGACTGCTATTTAGTGCGACTTTAGATGGCGACGTGGATGCGCTGATCAAGCGCTACATGAAGGATCCTGCTCGTCATTCACTTTCACCGCTACAGGCTTCGGTCGACACCATGGATCACCACGTGCTACTCGTGCATCCGGCCGACAAGAATGAAGTTGTTACGCAAATCGGCGCACGTGATGGCCGCACTATTTTCTTCGTCCGCACCCAAGCTGGTGTTGATCGCCTGGCCGAGTACATGACTGCACAAGGTGTTGCAGCTGGGGCACTACATGGTGGTAAATCCCAAGCGGTGCGCACTCGCACCCTGGCCGACTTCCGGGCCGGGATAACTCCGGCACTGGTAGCGACCGATGTTGCGGCCCGGGGTATTCACGTGGATGGAATCAGTTTGGTTGTCCACGTCGATGCACCCAATGATCCAAAGGATTACCTGCATCGCGCCGGCCGCACCGCACGAGCCGGTGAATCGGGCACTGTTGTCACTCTCGGCTCACCACGTCAGCAACGGCATATCAGTGCCTTGACATCTAAAGCCGGTGTTAAGCCTGCGGTTGCCCGCGTTCGCCCAGGTGATGCACAGTTGATCTCCATAACCGGTGCACAAGAGCCGTCGGGTATTGCGTGGTTCCCACCAAAGGAGAAGCCGGCCAAGCCGGCATTTCGCCAAGGTCAAGGCCGGGGTGGTCCCCGCGGCCCGCGCGGTCCGCGTCAGCACTCAAGTGATCGCCCGGGGCGCCCGGGCGGCCATCGCAAAGCCGCCAAGAGTGGCACCGCCCGAAGTAGTAAGCAGGCTGCTAGATAAGGCTTTCGTCAACAAGGCGGTGACCAAGTTGTTGGCGCCTGCGATCCCACCAGTAAAGGCCGAGTGCGCCAAGGCCGACCAGCAACTGGGGCAGAAACCAAGCTAATCGCCAAATTAAGTCGGCGGCGATCGCGGTCGAACTATCGAGCCCGAAACCGATGAGCAAAGCGACAAGCGCTGCATCAACCGTGCCCAGCCCGCCGGGGGTAAGTGGTACCGCGGTTAGCAATAGTGCGATCGAGAACGTTGCGAAAACCTCAAGAAATGTCAGGTCGCCGGGGAATGCCCCGAGTCCGGCCAGTGCGACAATCAGCACGCCCATCGGGGCCAATTGCGCACCAAAGTTTGCGGCGGCCAACTGTGGCCAACGAGTAGCAACCATTTCGGAAGCTTGGGTGTGGAAAGTAACCAATGACCCGGTGATATCAGGGGCCGGCTTCTTCAGTTTGGTGAAAATCGCGCCAATGGGTTTGCTGGCGAAGGCACCGATTCGACGGGCCCCATCTTCACTTCGCAAAATAATAATAACCCCGATTAGGGACACAATCACGACGATTAGGCCGACAATCGCTAATACGTTGTAGGCGGCCGCCGACTTACCGTTGATATTCAAGAGCAGCAGCGCGATGGCTGGAGTACCGAAAGTAAATAGGTAGGTGAATACCGCGTCGGCGGAGACCGCGGCGGCCGCCCGAGCCGAGTTAACTCCGTACTTGGCCAAGATTGCGTATTGCGTCGCTACTGCAACCGCGCCACCACCTGGCACTACATTCGAAAGTAGAAAGCCAGATTGACGTGACACAAATGAAGCGCGATAAGACAACTTTGGGATCGCAGCAATGCCTGTGAACGGGTAAATAATGATATTCGCTAAGGAGGCGGCGCCAAGGGCCGCGATCCACCACGGGCCCATGGCGGCAACCTTGGTCAAAGCTGTTTGGTAATCCCCGAACTGCGGAAACAGAAATGCGAAAACTAAAACCATTACGGCAATACCGATCAAAGCGAAGACGACTTTGCGCCAAGGCGCTCGGCGCACAGATTTAGGCATCGAGTTCGGGGAATTCATCGTCGCTAATGTCCTCTGCTGGCTGTGTGCGGTCGCGCCCAAAAGTTCCGACCAGCATTAGGCCGTACCCGACCGAAGGGCCAATAAGTAAGGCGAAGAGCACCGTACCTAACCCAACTATGCCACCTAGTAGCCAGCCGATCGCGAGAACTACCACCTCAATTGACATTCGCACCGCGGGCACCGGCCAGCCGGTGCGGTTATGAATTCCGGTCATCCAGCCATCGCGAGGTCCGGGCCCTAGGTTTGTTGTTAGGTACAGCCCGCTGCCAAGGCCGATCGCTGCAATTCCGAAAAGTACTTCCAAAAGTTGCATGGCGAATGTCTGTGGTCGCGGCAAGTACAGCAGCGAAACTTGTAAAGCGATTGCGATGACGATTGCATTGCTGATAGTGCCAAGACCGGGGCGTTCACGCAGTGGGATCCAAAGCAGTAGTACGAGCACACTGACGAAAAAGGTTGCGAGTCCGATGGACATCGGCAATTTAGTTGACAACCCTTGTGCAAGTACCGTCCAAGGACTGACCCCCAGCCCGGCGGCCACCAGCATGCCATCACCGGTGCCGAAGAGCCACAGGCCGATGATGAGAATGGCGAAGGTGGAGGGCTTGGAGCGCCAACGTGAAGGGGCCCGCCACCGAGTAACCGGGATAGTCCTTGAGGGTTTTAGCCAGCTCATAATGTCAGAAATTACGAACACCCCTTTATCGGTGGCCTAAAAGATGTAGCGTTTGAAGGGTTGGAGGTCTGATGAAAGCATATTGGCGAGTAAGGGTTTTGCTGGCCCCTGGAGTGGTTACCGCGTTGCTGTTGATTGCGGGTTGCGGCTCAGCTGGCCAAGCGACTGTGTCGTCGGCGCCAAGTACAGCCATCGAAGCGACCGCCGCGGCGGGGGAGCCTGATGTGTTGCTAGATGCGCAGTCGCTAACGGTGCTTGACCAGCCGGTGCGGTATCCGAAGAAAAAGGCTGCAGAAATCTCGAGTTCGATCCTGGCCCTTGATCCAGGGCAAGAGACTGGGTGGCATAAATACCGAACACCTATATATGCCTACATTCTTGAAGGCACATTGACCATTGAATATGACGCTGGCGTAACCAAGGAGTTTGCGGCGGGTACGGCCCTCGTGGATGCGATGAACGTGTGGCTTAACGGCACCAATAAGACGGATGCACCCGTCCGGGTGTTAGTGGTG
>CAMDKJ010000017.1 GCA_945900705.1 Bifidobacterium breve
GTTATCAATAACATAATCGGCAATGGCCAGGCGCTCTTCGCGTGATACTTGTGCCTGCATCCGACGTTCGACATCCTCTCGTTCCAATCCCCGCAGTGACACGGCACGCTCAATTTGCAGTTGCTCGGGGACGTCGACCACTACGACAAGGTCAACCAGGTCGCGTTGGTTAGTTTCAACAAGCAGCGGCATGTCATAGACCAGCACGGCAGACTCAGGGGCGGCCTGTATGCGCCTGGCCGACTCAGCACCGATGAGTGGATGCATGATCGCGTTTAGGCGCTTAGTGGCCTCAGGATCAATAAAAGCCAGCTTTGCCAATTCACCGCGACTGAGCGTGCCCACCGGAGTCAAGATGCCTGTTCCAAACTCGGCAACTAAGGCATCCAGGGCGGGTTTGCCTGGCTCGACGAGTTCACGGGCAATCGCATCGGCGTCGATGACAATGGCGCCGTGCTCTAGGAGCAGAGACGCCACCGACGACTTACCGGATCCGATCCCGCCCGTGAGCCCGATGCGCTTCATGCACCCAGCCTAGGCGAGCCACGGTTACTACCGCGAAAGTGAAAGGCTACTCCCCGGTCAGCTTGTCACGAAGTGCCTGCAGGGCCTCATCCGAGGCGAATGTGCCGTCTTCGGCACTGGACTCCGTGGAGTACGAAGACGCCCCTTCGCCAGATTCGATTACCGCCGCCTGATCAGCAACCCGTGCTTCACCAATCTGCTTACGGTGAGCCTCCCAGCGCTGATGTGCGTCTGAGTACTCCTTCTCCCAATCGGTGCGCTGGGTTTCAAAGCCCGCCTTCCACTCACCGGTCGCCGGATCGAAGCCATCTGGGCCGATGTATGCGCCTGCCTCATCGAATGCTGGCGCCATTCCGTACAGATAGGGATCAAATTCTTCAACCGCGACACCATCACTTGAGTCATTAGCCTGCTTGAGTGAAAGCGAGATGCGACGACGCTCAAGGTCAATGTCGATTACCTTGACGAAGATGTCATCGCCAACCTGCACGATCTGCTCTGGCATTTCTATATGACGCTCGGCCAGCTCGGAGATATGGACCAATCCTTCGATGCCTTCCTGGACGCGGACAAATGCACCGAACGGCACCAACTTGGTGACCTTGCCAGGGGCCACCTGCCCGATGGTGTGGGTGCGTGCAAAGTGCTGCCAAGGGTCTTCTTGGGTTGACTTCAAGGACAACGAAACCCGCTCGCGGTCCATATCGACCTCGAGTACCTCAACGGTTACCTCTTGGCCAACTTCGACAACCTCGCCCGGATGATCAATATGCTTCCACGAAAGCTCCGACACGTGAACTAGGCCGTCAACGCCACCTAGGTCAACGAAGGCACCGAAGTTGACGATGGACGAAACCACACCGCTTCGGATCTGACCCTTTTGCAGCTGGGTCAAGAAGGTTTGGCGAGTCTCACTTTGGGTCTGCTCAAGCCACGCGCGGCGCGACAACACCACGTTATTGCGGTTCTTATCGAGCTCAATGATTTTCGCTTCAAGAGTCTTACCGACATAAGGCAGCAGATCGCGGACGCGACGCATTTCAACGAGGGAAGCTGGCAGGAAACCTCGAAGCCCGATGTCTACGATCAAACCTCCCTTGACTACCTCAATCACGAGGCCTTCTACGACCCCATCTTCCTCTTTGATCTTTTCGATCGTGCCCCAGGCGCGCTCGTACTGGGCGCGCTTCTTGGACAAGATCAGTCGGCCTTCTTTATCTTCCTTTTGCAGGACGAGGGCTTCAACGTGGTCGCCCACGGAAACGACTTGGCCAGGATCAACATCATGCTTTATGGAAAGCTCACGCGAGGGGATAACACCTTCGGTCTTGTAGCCGATATCAAGAAGCACTTCGTCGCGGTCAACTTTTACGACGGTACCTTCAACGATGTCACCATCATTGAAGTACTTGATAGTCAGATCGATGGCGGCGAGGAAATCCTCAGCCGAGCCGATGTCATTGATGGCAATCTGGGGACTTGTTGTTACTGAGGTGGATGTCATGGAGTAAAAGGCTCCGGTGGATAGGGATGCAGGGAACTGAATCCGGTGGCGCTGCGCACCGGTGCCCCGGCCCGGCCCTATTGGACTTGAACCTAAGAACTTGCTTGACCCACTAGGTCTGGGGCCCCGCCCTGCGCGTAACCCGCAAAGGATACGCCACCGCGGTAGTAACCAGCCCGACGGGGCTACTACCGGGGCTATGCGGGTGACTACCTACTTAGATGGCGCAACCCGGTGGCCAAGTCGCGGCAAAATCAGTGCGCGGCGGCATCCCAAGATGACCCAAACCCGATAGAGACGTCCAACGGCACCGATAACACGGCTGCTCCGGCCATGGCTTCACGCAGCAGTGCCTCTAGCCTGACACGCTCGCCAGGAAATACTTCGAGTACGAGTTCGTCATGGACCTGAAGCAACATCCGGCTTAGCAATTTCTCCGATTTGAGCGCGGCATCAACACTAAGCATTGCCAGCTTGACGATATCGGCGGCCGTGCCCTGTATCGGCGCGTTCAATGCCATGCGCTCAGCCATATCGCGGCGCTGGCGATTATCGCTATTTAGATCGGGCAAATAGCGCCGGCGCCCAAACATGGTTTGGGTGTAGCCGGTCTGACGTGCATTTTCAACTACTGCGGCTAAGTAGTCGCGAACACCACCAAACCGCGTGAAGTATTCATTCATTAGGGCACCGGCCTCCTGCGGGCCAATCCCTAACTGCTGGGATAACCCAAATGCCGATAGCCCGTATGCCAAGCCATATGACATGGCTTTGGTACGTCGGCGCATTTCAGGGTCAACTGCATCCGGCCTGACCCCAAAGACCCGACTAGCTACCGTGGTGTGGAGATCCTCACCGCTGATGAAAGCGTCAATGAGCCCGGCGTCTGCTGATGCATGCGCCATGATTCGCATTTCGATTTGACTGTAGTCAGCCGTCATCAGGCCTTCGTAGCCCACTCCGACGACGAAACACCCACGAATCCGCCGCCCCGCCTCGGTTCGAATCGGGATATTCTGCAAGTTCGGGTCGGTGCTCGATAAGCGACCGGTTGATGTCGTGGTCTGATTGAAAGTAGTGTGAATTCTGTACTTGGCATCAGCCAGAGGTAGCAGCCCATCTACGGTTTGCCGCAGCTTTGATCTATCACGCCAATTGAGGAGCTGTTCGATCAGGGGATCTCTCGTTTGGGCATAAAGTGCTTGCAGTGCTTCGGCATCGGTCGTATAGCCGGTCTTGATTTTCTTCGTTTTTGGCAGGTTTCGGTCAACAAAAAGAACTTCTTGCAGTTGCTTCGGCGACCCTAGGTTGAATGGGCGCCCAACGATTTCATGGGCGCGCGTTTCGGCGTCATGCATTGTTGCGCCAAATTCGGCTGAGAGGATTTGTAACTCTGCAATGTCCACGGCGATACCGGCGTGCTCCATTCGAGCAAGCACATCGACAAGTGGCAGTTCAATCTCGGCGAGAACTTTCAGTGCATCTTCACTTTCAAGGGTCTTTGTTAATTCGAGTGTCAACTCCCCGATCACGGCCGCTTGCTCCGCGAGCCCCTCATGTGATTGCGCATCGTCAAAACTCAATTGGTCACTGGTTGTCTCGGTGAGCAACTCGCGGCCGAGCAACCGCTGGGCCAGATCAGCGAGGAGGAAGGAGCGTTGACCGGGCGCCACTATGTAGGCGGCCAGCGCGGTGTCAAATGCCAAACCTTCAATGGTCGAACCGGCACTGGCCAGCGCTAGCGCCGGACCTTTCGCATCGTGTGCCCACTTCGATATCGCCGGATCAGCCAACCAATCAAGGACCGCGCTCTTGGCCGCAAGATCAGTGACTTCGATGATTGCCGCCGCGCCGACCGCGTCGACGATGCCGACAGCATCCAGTACTCCAACCCCGCGCCCCCAGACCCCGGCGAACGCGACCGAACACGGTGGGTGCAACCCAGCCAACCAACCCTTAGCGGCCGATCCTGCAACAGCAACCGCCGTGATCGACTTACGCTCAGAAATCGCAGCGCCACCGATCACCCGCGTCCCGGTGCCTTTGGTTGTTTTAGGGCGCCCCGCGAATAACCGATCCCGAAGGGTCCGAAATTGCAAGGCCTCGAACACCTGCTCAACGCCCACTTCATCCCACGGTCGCAGTTCGCAGTCGGTGATTGCTAGGTCAATTGGCACATCAGCGCGCAGCGCCGTTAGCTCGCGGTTAATAATGACCTGAGGCAATGCGCTGCGAAGTGCATCACCGGCCTTGCCGGGTACCTCGGTCACCCGATCAATCAACTGCGCGAGTGAGCCGTATTCGTTGATCCATTTCGCGGCGGTTTTCTCACCGACACCGGGGATGCCCGGAAGGTTGTCACTCGGGTCACCCCGAAGTGCCGCGTAATCTGGATATTGTGTCGGGCTCAAACCGTATTTCTCCTGCACCGCATCTGGTGTCATACGCGCAAGATCAGAGACACCTTTTTTTGGGTACAGGACGGTGACCTGATCGTTTACCAATTGGAAGGCATCACGATCCCCGGTGACAATGAAGACTTCACCACCGGTAACCAGGGCCCGACCGGTTAAAGTCGCTATGACATCGTCAGCTTCGAACCCATCACATTGAACCGCCGGGATGCCCATCGCCCGCACGACTTCTTGGATTAGGCCCACCTGACCTTTGAACTCCACGGGTGAGGCTGCGCGATTTGCTTTGTACTCCGGGAACTCCTCCGTGCGGAAGGTGTGGCGCGAAACATCAAAGGCGACCGCCACATGTGTTGGCTGCTCATCGCGCAGCACATTGATCAGCATTGAGGTGAACCCGTAAACGGCATTGGTGGGTTGCCCGGTAGAAGTTGAAAAATTCTCGACTGGAAGCGCATAAAAGGCCCGATACGCAAGTGAATGGCCATCAAGTAGCAATAGCCGCATTTTCGTCACCCATTGATCCTAAAGGCGCTCGGTCATCCGATCTCTCGTCGCCGGTGAAATGGCCCTAGAGTTTGCCCATGAGCCAATCCAATGAGGGCGACTCGGCGCTACTTCGCGATTTGGCTGGCGCCGGGGCCGGGGCACTGGCCGAGCGAATGCAGATCGTGGTGACCGAGGCGGGGCCCGGGCGCGTGGTCGCGACCATGCCCGTTGAAGGCAACACCCAGCCTTATGGCCTCTTACACGGTGGGGCCAGCGCGGTGCTGGCCGAGAGTTTGGGCTCTATCGCTGGCTTAATCCACGCCGGCCCAGGTCGCATGGTGGTGGGCGTCGACCTTTCGTGCACCCACCACCGGGGCGCGCGTAGTGGCCTGGTGACCGGCGTCTCCACCCCCCTTCATGAGGGCCAGACCGTAGCTACGTACAGCATCACCATTACCGACGATGGCGGCCACTTGCTGTGCACCGCACGGTTAACTTGCCTTATCAGGAAGTTATCCGCTGGTTAGCTCACCCAAGGCGAGCCCATCGGGTTATGCTCCGGACGCTCAACAGATAAATGCTAGGGGGGTTTCGCATCCGTACCGGGATTAGGCCGCGGTTCTACATAGGGGCCTTTCTTACCGCCATCGCGGCTTGTTTGCTGCTGGCCTTTGCGCCTTCGGCGGCGGCCGCTGGCACCGCGATCGTGGGCACCCTTAAAGGCCCCGATGGTGCTGCGCTGACAAATGTCTCCCTTACAGCGGCGGCCGAAGGTTTTACCGAGACGGTCTCCACGGGGGCGGATGGGGCTTTTCGCATCGAAGTCCCTAAGGGGGGTAAATACCAGTTAAGTGTTGATGAGGGCACCTTGCCAGCCGGCATTACGTTTAGTAAGCCAGCGGACCAAAGCCGATCAATTTTGGTGCTGATGGGCGATAAGAAAGTGCTCTTCACTTTTGCGAGCGGCACCGATGGGGGTAGCGCTACAGCGAGTTCATTCACGTGGGCGCGGATCTCTCAATTACTCGTCGACGGCCTCTTCTTCGGGATCTTAATAGCCCTTGGTGCGGTGGGCCTGAACTTGATTTTCGGTACCACCGGCTTAACAAACTTCTCCCACGGCGAGCTCCTGACCTTGGGTGCATTCACCGCGATCGTGCTCAATGAGTTGGGCCTGAACCTAATCATTGCAGCTCCGATCGCCGTTGTCATCAGCGCGATTTTGTGGGGCTGGGGTCAAAATAAGATCCTCTGGAAGCCCCTGCGCCGGCGCAAGACCGGCTTGATCGCGAGCATGGTTGTAACTATCGGCCTAGCGATAACGATTCGCTACACCCTGCTGCTTTTCTTTGGTGGCTCCCCACGCAGTTATCAGCAATTCGCCGGTCAATCTGGCTTGGAGTTTGGCCCGGTGAGTATCACCCCGAAGTCGATCGTTTTTGCGGTTTTGGCCGCGATAGCAATCACTGCCACGGTTATTTGGCTGCAACGCTCACGCATAGGTAAGGCCACCAGGGCAGTTTCTGATAATCCAGCGCTGGCATCGGCCACCGGTATTGACGTTGAGCGAGTCATCTCCGTCGTCTGGATCCTTGGGGCGGGGCTCGCAGCTTTCGCTGGTATCTATCTCGGGTCAACACAAGACACCACCTGGAATATGGGCCAGCGTCTGCTCTTGGTTATGTTCGCGGCGGTAACCCTCGGCGGGCTAGGCACCATCTACGGCGCCATTGTTGGTGCACTAGTAGTGGGCATGTTCGTGCAGTTGTCCACCTTGTTCATCCCCACCGAAATGAAGACCGTCGGTGCCCTGTTCTTAATGATCATCATTTTGCTGGTACGACCACAGGGCATCCTTGGTCGTCGAGAGCGGGTGGGATAGCACATGGATTTCTCATTCGTACTTGGTCAATCCATCACCCAGGCACTGGGTGTCACCGCGATCATCTACTGCCTGGCCGCTATGGGCTTGAACCTCCAGTTCGGCTATACCGGCCTCCTTAACTTCGGGCAGGTGGCCTTCGCGGCAATTGGCGCCTACTCCATTGGCGTCATAGTGATCAGTTTCGGCGCCAGCCTTTGGGCTGCGATCCCCATCGGCTTAGTGGCTTCAGTGGCATTGGCCTTGGTCTTGGGTATCCCTACCCTGAGGCTTCGAGCCGACTATCTGGCAATCGTCACGATCGCAACTAGTGAGATCATTCGACTAATGGTGCGCTCTATTGCCCTACGTGACACTTTCGGTGGCGCGAACGGGATCAACGGCAAAATGGGGCAAGCTTTCCATGATCTAAACCCATTCCACGCTGATATTGACTTGCCGTTCTTGACTTGGACCCGCCAAGATCTTTGGGTCGTAACAGTCGGCTGGTCGCTAATAGCTATTTTCACCCTTGCTACTTGGCTGCTAGTTCGCAGCCCCTGGGGTCGGGTCGTTAAGGGTATCCGCGAGGACGAAAATGCGGTGGTATCGCTGGGTAAAAACGCGTACGTCTACAAGATGCAGGCACTTATTTTGGGTGGCCTACTCGGCACGGTTGGTGGCATAGTTTGGGCCGTCGCGAAGCAATCGGTGCAGCCCGATAACTTTGTACCGGATGTAACGTTCTTCTCCTACACCATCTTGTTGCTCGGTGGTGCTGCGCGAGTTTTCGGGCCAATCGTGGGCGCAATTATCTTCTGGTTCTTGCTGGTATTCGTTGGTGAATTCTTAAACCAGATGATTGCGGCCGGCTGGATTACCTTCTTGCTGCCGACCGACATTGGCCCAATCCGCTTCATCCTGGTCGGCCTTGGTCTAATGGGCCTGATGATATTTAGACCGCAAGGCATGTTCGGCGATAAACGAGAGTTGGCCCTTGATGCCCGCTAATGGACAACGTGCCTTAGCGGCACAATCAGCGCTTGCCACGGTCCCACGAGTACCTGGTGCATCCAAACCTGATCCCATCTTGGTAGCGAGTTCAATTGTGCGCCGTTTTGGTGGGCTTTCAGCCGTTGACGTCGCCCATGTCGAAGTTCAGCGGGGGTCGATTACCGCACTCATCGGCCCCAACGGCGCCGGCAAGACCACATTCTTCAACCTGTTAACCGGATTCGACGCTCCCGATGAGGGCGCTTGGTCTTTCAATGGCAGGTCCATGGGTCGGCTGTCCCCGTATCGGGTAGCCCGGCTAGGAATGGTCCGTACCTTCCAGCTCACCAAAGCCCTGAACCGACTCCGGGTAATCGACAATATGTTGCTAGGCGCTAAGGGCCAACGCGGTGAGCGTCTGTGGGCTTCGATTTTCCCCTTCCTCTGGCGCGGCCAGGAAGCCAAGAACACCGAACGTGCCGATGTGTTACTCAAACGATTTAGCCTTGATGCCAAACGTGGCGATTTCGCCGGCTCGCTATCTGGCGGCCAACGCAAATTGCTCGAGATGGCCCGCGCTTTAATGTCGGAGCCCGAACTCATCATGCTCGATGAGCCAATGGCTGGTGTGAACCCAGCTTTAACCCAGAGCCTGCTTCAGCACATCAAGATGATTCGCGAGGAAGGCTCGACCGTGCTATTCGTTGAGCATGACATGGATATGGTCCATGACATCAGCGACTGGGTAATCGTCATGGCCCAAGGCAAGATCATCGCCGAAGGGCCACCGGGCGACGTCATGAAAAACCCTGAAGTTATTGATGCCTATCTCGGCTCCCGCCATGAGAAGGCGCTCACTGAATCTGGCGAATCACTGACGACGGGAGAAAACAAGTGAGTTTCCTCGAGCCCAGTGACCTACCAGCCACCGGCAGCCCCGATGACCTTAAGGAGTTCACTCGAGAGCTCAATCTTGATGCGTCCAGGCAAACCCGCGGCCATGACGCCAGTATCGAGCAGCAGCAGGCATCCGAGGCCGCCGGCGCCCTAATCCGGGCCGATAACCTCATTGCCGGCTATTTCCCCGGGGTCAACATTCTCAATGGCTCAGACCTTTATGCCAAGGAGGGTGAACTTGTCGGCATCATCGGCCCTAACGGGGCCGGTAAGTCGACCTTATTGAAGGCCCTTTTCGGGCTGGTGAATGTGACTTCAGGCGCAGTGCTCCTTCGCGACGAGGACATCACCAACCTGCGGGCCGATCAACTTGTCAAGCGCGGTGTCGGATTTGTGCCGCAGAACAACAACGTGTTCCCTTCGCTCACCATCGAGGAGAACATGCAGATGGGTGCCTATCAGGACCCGAAGTCCTTTAAAGAACGCTTTGAGGCGGTCACTGACCTATTTCCGGCGCTCGGCACGCGGCGTAAACAGCGCACCGGATCACTTTCCGGTGGCGAACGTCAAATGGTTGCCTTGGGTCGAGCGCTGATGATGGCGCCCAGCGTGCTGCTTCTTGATGAGCCAAGTGCTGGGCTTAGCCCAGCACTGCAGGACGAAGTATTTGTACGAGTCAAGGAAATTAATGCATCGGGTGTCACGGTAATCATCGTTGAGCAAAATGCCCGGCGCTGCCTGCAGATTGTCGACCGTGGGTATGTGCTAGATCAGGGGAAGAACGCGTATACCGGCACGGGAGCCTCTTTGGCCAACGACCCGAAGGTGATTGAGCTGTACCTCGGCACCCTTGCCAAGGCCTAGTCAGCTTTCGTCACCGCCACCAGAGCCAAGCCACCGCATCCGTGAGTGCGCACGTTTTTGTCGTGAAAACCTTGGTTTCGGTCGATTACACGACCAAAACGTGCGCGTTCAGGGCAGTTGCTGCGCTGCATCATTACAGCCCAACCGAGTGCACTTTTAACCAATCTAAAGTAGTTGGGCCCCCTCCCGAAGGAGAGGGCCCAACTACTTAATGATTTTCCGCCTTACGGCAGTTTGCTGCTTGCCTTACGGCAGTGGCACCTCAGCGGTAACCTTGCCGATTTCTTCGAATGCACCATTACCGGTGTACTGATTGATCGAGATGGTTGCTGATGCAGGATCGCCGTACTGGTTGAAGTCCAGCGGTCCGGTGATGCCGTTGAAATCGATCTCCGTGCCGGCCTGGATAAGCGCCAAGCAGTCTGCATACGTGGTGCAGGGCTCGCCACCATTGCCGGTCACATCAGCGAGCGCAGCCGCAATAGCCGTGCCGGTGGCGCAGCCTGCAACGTTCGCAGCAAGAGCCACCACGACGGTCGCGTCATATGCCTGCGCGCCGTAGGTGTAGTCGGTCAGGGCGGGATCAACCATGAGGAGCATCTCGTTGAACGCGGTGAGATCGGCCTCGCCGGAAGGAACCGTGGCGATAACACCCTTCATCGTGTTCTTCGGGAACTCCTTGTAGGCCTCGGTAGAGATGTTTCCATCAACTAGGTAGACCTGCTGATCCTTTGGTCCAACACCCTGCTTGATCATTTCCTGGAGCAGCTTGACCGACTCCTCGAAACCAATCACGACTACTGCATCAGGTGCACCAGCCTTGATCTCCGCAACCTCTGCATCAAAAGTGGCTGCTTCTGGGTCGTAGAGCAGTTCGCTGGTTACAGTGCCACCGGCCTCGGTGAAGTTCTTGGAGAAAGCCTTCTCCAAGCCCTCGCCGTATGCATCCTGACGAGCAATAACCGCGGCCTTGGTGATGCCTGAGTCAATTGCGGTCGAGGCGAGAATCGCGCCTTGGAGTGCATCAGATGGGGCAACGCGCCAGTACAGGCCATTGTCCTCGTAGGTGGTAAGTGCTGGTGAGGTGTTTGCTGGCGAGATCATCAAGGCACCCTGCGAGGTGATCTTGTCGATAACCGTCAACGAGACACCCGATGAAGCGGCACCGATGATGACCTGGGCACCCTGTGAAAGTGCTGCATCAGTCGTCTGGGTTGCGATATCGGTTGAGGTGTCGCCTGAGTCGCCATCAATATTTACCATTGGTGCGCCAAGGACGCCACCGGCGGCATTGATCTCATCGACCGCCATTTTGACGCCCGCGAACTCCGGTGGGCCGAGGAAGGCGAGGCTACCCGTGGCCGGCAACAAGGTACCGGTGATCAGGGTTGGGCTCTTGCACTCTGCTGCCGCCGGCTCTGAGGCGGGTGCCTCTGAGGGTGCTGGCGCGGCACTTGCAGGCGCTTCACTTGCTGCTGGCGCGGCACTGGATTCGGTGCTCGTCGAAGACCCACCGCATGCGGCGAGACCAAGCGAAACAACTCCCAGCACGGCGGCCGACTTGATGACCATTGTGCGCTTCATGCATCTCCTTGATTCCATGGAAATTGACGGCGAATGCCGACACATTCGTTCCACCTTACTTTGTCCACCATTCGTTGGGAAATTGAGACTCCAGATAGTCGCCGGTTTGTAACCGGACCGTTATCTTGTTGGTTTTCGGCCGGTAATTGCCGTGTCAGCGAGTACCCGCGCCGATACTTCAGCCAAAGTCAATCGGCCGTCGGTGGCTTGGCGTCGAAGCCAAGTAAATGCTGCGGCCTCGGTTAATCCCAGTTCGCTTTGGAGCCAGACTTTGGCCCGCTCCACCACCTCGCGGGCGGCCACCCGCTCCTGCAAATTGGCAACCTGAGCCTCTAACTCCTGCAACTGCGCCCATCGAGCTATCGCCAACTCAATCGCCGGGGTGAGATCACTGGCACCAAATGGCTTGACAAGGTAGCCCAAAGCCCCGGCCGATGCCGCCTTTGCTACCACCTCGGCCTGACTGAAGGCCGTCACCATCACCACCGGTGCCAATTTGGCGGCCACAATCTCCTCGGCCGCACTAAGCCCATCGCGAATTGGCATGGCAACGTCCAAGAACACTACGTCTGGGCTTAGCTGGCGGGCTAAAGCCACCGCCTGCTCCCCATCCCCAGCCTGCCCGACAACCTCGTAGCCGAGCTCGCCCAGCATCTCGACCAAATCCATGCGAATAAGTGCTTCGTCCTCGGCGACCAACACGGTGCGGGGGCCGAAGGTCACTTCTCCACCGTCCATAGTTAAACCATAGTTACGCGGCTAATGACCTCGGCGGTGGACCGGCTACTCTTGGTCCTGCGCCCCGGTACCCCAACCGGCAGAGGGAGCCGACTCAAACTCGGTCCAGTGTGAGTTCAAATCTCACTCGGGGCACAGACAAAATTACGAAACCATCCTTCTTGCGATGGCCTCGTCCATTTGCGAACAGGAAATTCCCGCAATGCCACCCGAAGTCTCGCTATCTCGTCGGAATCCTAATGCCACCTCGGCGATAAACAGCGTGCTAAAGGCCAGCCAGTACGCACGCGGCGGTACTTGACTTAACGCCAAAGCCATCATCCTCCGGCAAAAACGCCTCAACGACCCCATTGTTAACTACCATGGCATAGCGCTTGGACCTAATGCCAAGACCAAATCCGGAGGCATCAACATCCATACCTACCGCCTTGGTAAAAGCTGCATCTGGATCGGCTAGCATCAAAATCTCACCTGCTCCTTGAGCTTTACCCCAAGCATCCATCACGAAAACGTCATTGACCGAAAGGCACGCAATGGTGTCGACTCCAGCGGCCGAAATACTCGCAGCCAATTCAACAAATCCGGGGAAGTGCGCCTTGGAGCATCCTGGGGTGAAGGCCCCCGGTACCGCGAACAGCACTACGCGACCGGCGCCAAGGACATCACTGCTCGACAGGGCTACGGGCGCGCCATCGGCCATCATTCGAAGTTCAACCTTAGGTAAAGAATCGCCAACTGAAATGCTCAAGGGAATGTCCTCTCTAAGTGGAAGCAGCACATTACCAAGTCAGCGCAATTCCTGCACGTGCGCACCGGCCCCACCCTGAAAGCTGTTCCAGTGACCTTCAAAGGTTCGCCCGCGTGCCTTGGCGCGGACTTCGACCGCACCGGTCTCGAAGTCCACGCGCACCCTGCCGGTAACAGCGAGATTTTGATAAAGTTGATATCCGCTCAATTCAATTACGACCGGACCCCAACCACTCGCCGACCACGAGCCGCCACGTAGGCCCAAACCCTTATAGCCGGCAGCCTGCAGGTACCTGTCTATAGCGTCCATCGCAGTCTGGCCAACCCCATGGCTAACTTTAGTTATCCGCTTCGGATATTCAATCACTGCCGCAATTGGCGGGATGTCCCGCGCGCACTCTCCCCCGGTACCAGAAAGCACAACATTTTGATCGATCAAAAAGTCTCGGACAAGCTGCGACGCACAATTGTTGACGTCACCCATTGCAGTGACATGGGTTGAGTTAGCCATAGTTACGTGCCTTGAACGTGCAAACTGCGCCGCAACTAAATCACCCTCAGCAACGGTCGTAATCGTGTCTAGCTCACCGGACAAAACCAAGGTGGGAATATCGGGATACCTGCCGTCGGGTGGTCCGGGTAACTTCCAGGGGTTGCGAGTGGCAATCGGCCACGGCATACATAGTGACTGCTCACCAATGCCAGAGTTCAAGTACTCCGCAATTTTAAAGGGGCCATAAAGGTTCGGGCCGATACTCTTTTGCGCCGCGACCGAACCGGCATATTGCTCCTTTCGAACAGCTTTAGGCTCGGACATGTCAAATAGTTGTGGATAATCATGACATGACACGGCGATATTCAGTCCTGAACTGTAAACGGACACCGGCTCTGCATCGCCTTGATAGCTGTACTCCGCTACCAACCGGCCGAGCGGCAGGTGATCGCCGCCTAGCGATGCAAGTAAAGCCGCATTGAACTCGCGGTAAGTCGTTGGGCCGTACGTTCCACCAAATGCCACACCTGCCAAAGTGCTCGGGCTTATTCGTACTAGGTGCATCCTGTTGTCGGCTCCCGGCGCCACCACCGATATCGGATTCGCGCGTACCTTGAAAAGTACCCGGTTCAACAATGCAATCGTTCCGGTCGAATCTTTTCCGCAGCCGTTGGTGCGCTCGCAGACAACGGTGTAAGCATTACGCAGCGCGGCCCCCTGAGTTGGATACCAAGCCGATTCGCCAGTAACCGGGTAGGCGCCGTCAAGCACCAAACTGTGAACTAACTCCGGGTGGTGACTTGCGAATACCTGCGCCACAAAGGTGCCGTATGAATCACCGTAAACATCGACTACCCCTAGGTTCAAATCTGAAATCAGGGCACCTAAATCCTCGGCTACTAACTCCGTTCCGTACAGATCAAAACGATCGCCGAGAGATTTAGCACAGGCGGAGACCGAGGCATCGGGGTCGCAAGCCACCGGGCTGGACTTGCCGGTACCCCGCTGGTCTACTACCAAAAGTGCTCGGTCGGCGAGAAGTGGCTGCAGCATCTCGACATAAAGTTGGCCGGAGGCAGTTGAGCCGTAGCCCGGACCCCCTTCGAGGCCAACGACAGCCGGTTTCGAAACTTTTCCGGATATCGGAAGTACCACGGCAAATGCCAAATCGAAACTACCAAGTGAGCCATCGCGGGGATCCCACGGTCTCTTCACAGTTCCACACCAAGTCAGTGAACCGGGCGAGGTAACTACATCGCAGCTTCTCACCGTCACGGAACCAATTACTTTTGTTGAAACCGCAGGACGCGCCTGCGCCTTACCGGTAACAGCACTGGCTGACAACATGCCGGTGGCCAATAAGGCGATAGCGAGGATCCAAGTAGTGAGGCGGCCTCCCATGAACCAAGTATGAACTAAAGCAACCAGCTACGGCATGTCACTGAGTTGTGAGTCGCGATTTCACTTCACTGATGCGCGCCAGGAGGCCATTTACGAAGGTCGAGGATTCATCGGTCGAAAGGCTCTGCGCCATATTGACGGCCTCGGAGATAACAACCGCGTCTGGGACATCATCATTCCAGAGAACTTCATAACAGGCCAACCGAAGGATCGATCGGTCAACCGCTGGCATGCGCGGCAAGGTCCAGCCGAGTGAGTAGGTGCTGATGACCTCATCGATGTACTCACCGTGCTCGACGACCCCGTGCACAATCTCCGACACATATACATTCAACTCGGGATCACCATCCTCCGAGCGCCTAGCCACCTGCGACTGTAGAACTTCAAGTGCCGGTATGCCTCGAATATCAGCTTCGTACAAGATATCCAAGGCCCGTTTACGAGCCTTACCACGAGCAGACACGTCTAATTCACGCGGCCAAGATAGGACCCATCGCGGGTATCAACTTTGACTTTAGTATCTGACTCAAGGAAAAGCGGTACCTGAATAATCGCACCTGTCTCTAAGGTCGCTGGCTTAGTGCCGCCGGTGGACCTATCCCCCTGCAGCCCGGGCTCGGTATAGGTAAGCATTAGTTCAACCGATGCCGGTAGTTCCACAATGATTGCGGTCTCCTCGTGGATCGAGATGTTTGCCACCTGATTTTCGAGTAGGTACTTTGAGGATTCACCGACGACGGCATTAGGTACCGTGATCTGCTCATAATTTGCAACGTCCATGAAGACCCAATCATCACCATCGCGGTAGAGGTATTGCATGTCGCGACGGTCGACGCTGGCGGTTTCGACTTTGATGCCGGCATTGAAGGTTTTATCGACAACTTTGCCTGAAAGCACACTCTTAAGCTTGGTACGGACAAAGGCCGGACCTTTGCCGGGCTTCACGTGCTGGAATTCGATGACGGTCCACAATTGGCCATCGATATTCAAGACGAGCCCGTTCTTTAAGTCATTCGTGCTTGCCACGACGTCATCTCCCGCTATTTGTTGTTGCCTTGAATTCCAGGTTCATCCGACCACGACGAGTTCGCGCGCCAGTTCAGTAAGGACCCGGCTTTCCTTCGACTCCACCACCAAGGTGTCTTCGATCCGCACACCACCTTGATCTGGTAAGTAGATACCAGGCTCGATGGTTACCGGGGTGTTGGGTGAAAGGGTACCCGTAGACCGGGCATTGATCATCGGTGCCTCATGAATCTCCAAACCCACCCCGTGGCCGAGCCCGTGACCAAATTCACGGCCGTACCCCGCGTCCTCAATTATCGATCGGGCCGCCGCGTCAATGGTCTTGAGCGGCACCGCGGATGCACAGGCCTTTGCCCCTGCCAATTGGGCCGCGGCCACTAACCCGTAAATTTCTAACTGCCACGGCTCCGAATCTGCGCCGACGAGCACCGTGCGTGTCATGTCGGCGTGATAACCCGCCACCATGGCACCGGCGTCAATGACCAAGAGATCGCCACTGGCTAAGACTCGTGACGTAGGCTGATGGTGCGGGATCGCCGAGTTCGAACCGGTGGCCACTATGGTCTCAAAAGCTCGATCTTCGGCTCCGAGTTCACCGAATAACTGCTCGAGTCGTCGTGCGGCATAAATCTCGGTCATGCCCACTCGAAGTTCGCGAAGTAACTGCGCCATGGCCTTTGCGGTGATTACACCGGCCCGGGTGAGCAACTCAATTTCTTGGGGATCTTTTATGACCCGCAGCTGCTCGATCAAACCTGAGGTGGCTACAACCGACAGTAACTTCCGGAGTTCACGCTCAAGCAACACCGGAATCTGATCTTCAACCCCGATGGAGGATAGGCCCTCACCCGCTAATCGCGCCACCAAGGCAATGGCACAGGATCGATCCTGGTGCACTGGAAGGTCCGGGCACTCACGTCCAACTTGAGTTTGATAACGGCCGTCGGTGCATATTAGGTCGCGACTTGGATCATCGCGCGACACGAACAGTGCGGCATTACTGCCACTGAACCCACTCAGGTATCTGATATTTGGCAGCACGGTAACAAGTAGCCCAAGTATGTCAGCACTCATCAACTTTCTTAGCGCATCGCGGCGAGCAACCGACATCAATACACCTAGCCCTTGGTCATGCGCGCAACAGCATGTAGGGCAAGTCGGTACGACTCAATGCCAAATCCAGCAATGACCCCGTCAGCGACCCCAGAAATAACCGAAGTCTGTCGAAACTCCTCGCGTGCCGCTGGGTTAGATAGATGAACTTCAATTAGTGGCGATTCGACCAAAGCACAGGCGTCGCGAAGCGCATAGGAATAATGCGTGAACGCGGCCGGATTAATAATCACTGGAGAATTTGCATCTGCGGCCTCGTGTAACCAACCAATTAACTCGGCTTCATCATTGCTCTGACGCACATCGGCGGCCAAACCCAGGGTGAGCGCCTCGGCGGTACATAGCGCGACTAAGTCGGCAAAAGTGGCCGTGCCGTAAATAGCGGGCTCGCGCGTACCTAGTCGATCTAAATTCGGACCGTTTAAGATTAATACGCTGGCAGCCATGACGTGAGCCTACGCGGTTACCGCCTCGTAGGCCGCCAACAGCAGCTCTGGGTCGGGACCCGCCCACTCGACCGGGTGCCCGATCCCCGTCAAGATGACGAAACGGAGCATGGTGCCCCGGGCCTTTTTATCCACCTGCATGGCCGCCAACAACTGCTCCCAGCGGCCTGACACATAGCTGGTGGGCAGCCCGAGTGAGCCCAAAATTTCACGGTGGGTGGCAACCGCGGCTTCCCCTAGTCGGCCACCAAGCCTGGCCAGCTCAGCGACGTAGATCATGCCTACCGAGATGGCTTCACCGTGTCGCCAGCGGTAATCCTCGACCCGCTCGATTGCGTGCCCAAAAGTATGGCCGTAGTTAAGGACTTCGCGGCCGAGGGCC